>RGTL01000108.1 GCA_010025385.1 Gammaproteobacteria bacterium
AATCCGCGGTTTCTTGAGGTGCATCGACTTGGTCAGTTTGTGCCGCGAGCGACCGATGTGGATGTCGTCACTGACCTGATGATTCATGACATCGACATTGTGATGTCTCTGGTTCCATCTGAGCTTCGGTATGTGTCAGCGGTTGGGGCGAGAGTGATTACAGAGCATGTGGATATCGCAAATGCGCGCCTGGAGTTTTCAAATGGGGCGATAGCGAATGTCACCGCCAGTCGAATCTCTGCCAAGAAGTTCAGGCGGATCCGGATTTTTGCAGACTCAGCATACCTCGCTCTGAATTTTGAAGATCAGCAGATTGACATTGCCCGACCGGGCCAGACCCCCGGCCCCGATGGCTTTGCGCCGATTGTGACGGACACCATTGCGGTGGAGCATCGGCCGCCGCTCGATGCTGAACTTGAAGACTTTGTTCGATGCGTGCGTGATAAAAAGGCACCTGTAGTATCGGGAGAGGACGGTCTGAGAGCGCTTAGGGTGGCTCATGATGTTCGTCGAAGGATTGACGAGTCTCTGGATCTGAAGCGTTGAGTCCATCGAGTCTTTAGCCTTGTTGAGCCGGGTCGAAAATCGTGTCTTGGCGTTAGCAGGCATCGCCCAATGCTCAAAATTGGTTCAGGATATTGCTCGCCGAGGCCGGGCTTCCGAGGATGCTAAACGGGAAACACTCGCCCGTATTATTGTGTTCGATGAGAGCGATCCAGAAATTGCCCTTGGCGGGATCGAAAGCAATGCTTTGGGTCTAGCTGACTTGATGGTAAAACGTGCCGACCCGTTTCTCATGGAACGCGTGCGCACCATAACTGCCATAGTCAATCTTGAGCGGTTTCTTTGCAAACAACCGCAGGTTATTCGGACCCTTCGTTCGAGGCTAGAGACATTTGCCGAGTGGCTTGGCTCGAGCGATATAGATAGTCCGACGTCAGTTGACGAGCTCGCGGCGATTTATACGGAGACACTCAGCCATCTCGGTCCAAGAATCATGATCAAGGGAGAGCAATCGTATTTAGAGGATCAACGAAACGTCAATGAGATTCGAGCCTTGCTTTTGGCCGGGGTTCGCTGTGCGTATGTGTTTTCGGAGCTGGGCGGGAAAAAATGGCATCTTTTTCTCAATCGCAAGTCGACGGCGTCGATTGCCGGGCAGTTGTATCCCTACCCTCGGTCCCTGTGAGGGCGAGCGGTTAAATTCCTTTTTCAATCTTGAACTGGACCGTCTGCGTCGAAACGAGCACGCCGCCGGGCGCGAATGTCTTTTCCGTGATTGACGCCCGACCATGCGTATCCAGAAGCATCACCGTACTGGCTCGCGTGCCGTAGATCTCGCCGGTCACAAATATGGTTCGTTGAATCTGCGATGCGAGGTCACCACTGGTCTTGAGGTCCGGATCTTTCGTTACCGGGTTCTTTTCCTGAAGAAAATCAAACAAACACCGAGTTAATTCCTCGCTCCCCGCTTGCGTATCTAGGATGTCAGTAAATCGGCGCTTTCCGACAAGTGTTTTGGGCCAGGATAAAGTCAGGGCGTGATTGCTTATCACGCGGATACCGCTTTCAAACGGGCCCACGGATGGGCCAATGTTTGAAAGGAGCTGTAAACGCTGAGTGGTGCCGACCAAAAGGTTAAACCCGCCAAAGTCCGGGTCATTAACGATTGCGCCATTGTCGAGAGATTCGAGCAGCGCTGAATCCTGTAGCAGGTAGTCCTTAACTAGAGCCCCTCGGGATCTTAGCCCCGGTTTTGAAGAGCGAGTGTCACCTTTGCAGTTGGTTAAGGCGGCGAAGTGCCCATGGGTTGACAGACCGAGCCATGTACCGCCAGCGGTCCGATCGGTTCCTGCGGCAAAAGGAACCGGCGTCGGCCAAAGGTGCAGGGGATCGGCAGCCCGATCGTGAAGCTCATCTCGGTTTGCCGCCACCACAAACGGGAATGTGGGATGGGAGCGAAGCGCGATCGCGACGAAGCACATGAGTATGATGGCATGAACCCCGAGACGACCGGGGGCGAGTGATCAGGAGGGTAGGGGCCGGTACACCACGCCGATACGACCGATGAGTTGTACCGGGGTCGAGCGCGTATGATCGCAAAGATCCTGCAGCGCTTTGGTTTTCTCGGGTCTCGGTAGTGCCGGCAGGCGGACCTTTACGAGCTCTCGGTTTGCTAATGCGGTTTCAAGTTCGTTGGCTACAGCGGGCGTGACGCCTGCGATGCCAACTGTCACAATAGGTTTAAGGTGATGGGCGAGGCCGCGCAGTCGGTTAAGTTCTTTGCCTTTCAGATTCATCACGTTTTTGTTTCAAAGCAGCGAGCGGCAGCGAAGGATACCACCGTAAATCATGAGTGCTAAGAGGGGGGCGCGTTCTCGTGCCTGGAGTCAGAGACAAGCCACCGATCCCTATGTGGCGCAAGCTCGCGCCCGCGGCTTTCGCTCGCGCGCCGCTTTGAAATTGGAGCAGTTGGATAAGAAAGACCGGTTATTTCGAGCGGGGATGACGGTCGTTGATCTTGGAGCTGCCCCGGGCAGCTGGAGTCAGTACGCAACATCCCGGGTGGGTCCCAAGGGTAAGGTGATTGCGTTGGATCGGCTCGAGATGGCGCCGATTACCGGCATTCATATGATTCTCGGCGATTTTTTGGAATCTTCGGTAAAAGAACAGGTAACGGTAAGTCTGGAAGGAAGACCGCTGGACCTTGTAATCTCGGATATGGCCCCCAACTTGACGGGTATAAAGGACGTGGATCAGGTCGCTATGGGGGAGCTCGTCAGTCAGGCCGCCGTGTTTGCGCATTCGCAACTGCGTGAACACGGGGTGTTTGTCGCTAAATTTTTTGAAGGAGCTGAAGCAAAGGGTGTTCTTGATGGTCTTTCAGAGCGCTTTGAATCATTTCGTGTCCGAAAACCAAAAGCGTCTCGATCTGAGAGTACCGAGGTATATGTGGTCGCTCGGGACCCGATTTGACGGTCGCATGACGTGAGAGCGCTGACAATAAGCCCCAAGGAGTCAGGCCACCAGTGCAAATGAACGCGAGATTGTATTGGTGATGTAAAAGCCTGAAAATTAGGCCAACAGAGTGAAGTCCGCCCACATAACCTGTACCACAATCGAACAGTTAAGCTTGAAGACGCGCATATGAATAACCTTACCAAGAATCTCGTACTGTGGCTGGTCATTGCCATGGTCCTCATGGCCGTATTCAATAATTTTGCTCCACAGCAAAACAGGCAAGGGCAAGAAATTGACTACTCGGTATTCCTCGACGAAGTGGAGCGAGGGTCGGTAGAGCAGGTCACTATCGATGGCGCCACGATTTACATTCGTGGGCATAACGGAGAACGATACGTGACTTATTCGCCCGGCGATCCGGGTCTGGTCAACGATCTGCTCAAGGCAGACATTGTGATCAAAGCACAGAGAGAGGAAGAGCCCTCTTTGCTGATGCAAATTTTCATCAGCTGGTTCCCGTTGCTCCTCCTCATCGGCGTTTGGGTGTTTTTCATGCGTCAGATGCAGGGCGGGGGAGGTCGCGGAGCCCTCAGCTTCGGCAAGAGCAAAGCACGTCTTCTGACGGAAGATAAAAACAACATTACTTTCGCTGACGTTGCTGGTGTCGATGAGGCCAAAGAAGAAGTCGGTGAATTGGTCGAGTTTCTGCAGGATCCGTCGCGCTTTCAAAAACTCGGCGGCCGGATTCCTCGTGGGGTTCTGATGACCGGAAGCCCGGGTACCGGCAAAACCTTGCTAGCAAAAGCCATTGCGGGCGAGGCGAAGGTGCCGTTCTTTACGATATCGGGATCGGATTTTGTCGAAATGTTTGTGGGCGTGGGCGCCTCGCGCGTGCGCGATATGTTTGAGCAGGCGAAAAAGAATGCTCCGTGTATCATCTTTATTGACGAGATTGACGCCGTGGGTCGCCAGCGTGGCGCGGGCCTTGGCGGGGGTCACGACGAGCGCGAGCAGACCCTGAACCAATTGCTGGTTGAAATGGACGGATTTGAGGGGCATGAGGGGATCATCGTGATTGCGGCCACTAACCGCCCCGACGTCCTCGACCCGGCGCTGCTGCGCCCGGGGCGCTTCGATCGGCAGGTGCATGTTCCGCTGCCGGACATTCGGGGGCGCGAAGCCATCTTGAAGGTCCACATGCGCAAAGTCCCTATCGATAACGACGTGGATCCAGCGATCATCGCGCGCGGTACGCCGGGATTTTCGGGTGCGGATCTTGCTAATCTGGTGAACGAGGCAGCGCTTTTTGCTGCGCGGGCGGGCCGCAAGACGGTTTCCATGGAGCAGTTTGAGCTCGCGAAAGACAAAGTGATTATGGGCGTCGAGCGTCGCTCAATTGTGATGCCTGAGCAGGAGCGGTTGAACACGGCGTATCACGAGTCTGGTCATGCCGTGGTGGCAAAGGCGCTGGCGGACAATACGGACCCGGTTCATAAAGTAACGATAATTCCGCGAGGAAGGGCGCTGGGCGTTACGATGCAATTGCCCCAGGAAGACCGTTACAGTCATAACCGGGATCACCTGCTTGCCCGTATCGCGGTGCTGATGGGGGGCCGTATCGCTGAAGAGGTCTTCATGAATCAGATGACGACGGGAGCCGCGAACGACTTCGAGCAGGCGACGAGCCTGGCACAGAAAATGGTTCAGCGATGGGGTATGAGTGATCAGTTGGGTCCCCGAGTGTATGGCGACAACGAATCTGAGGTATTTCTTGGAAGGGATGTCACAACACATCGCAATATCAGTAACGCGACTGCCGAACAGGTTGACCAGGAGGTGAGTCGCATTATTGAAGATCAGTATTCCCGCGCGAGAGAGATCATCGAAGCGCATCGGGAGGTCATTGAAGTCATGGCTCATGCTCTGATGGACTGGGAAACGTTAGAGTCCGACCAGATCGACCAGATTATGCGTGGTGAAACGCCTCGCCCCCCGAGTTCAAACGACAGTGGCAACAAGCCAAGCGGTGGAGCCAAGGCGAAGGAACGGCCGGATATCAAGCCCAATATGGATGCGCCGGCTAGCGATTCCCTCTAGTGGATTGACTCGAGTCGCTCGACCTAGAGATCTTCCGTGAGTCTCAGGATGCCCAGCGCTGGCAAGCCGAGCGTGATGGGCATCGTTAACGTGACACCCGATTCGTTCTCGGACGGCGGTGTATTTCTTTCGACTGAACGGGCGATTGCTCACGGGCGTCAGCTGGCCGCTGACGGGGCGGCCATTGTTGACGTCGGGGGCGAATCCACCCGTCCGGGCGCTCAACCTGTTTCTGCGTCAGAAGAGATCCAACGGGTGGTCCCGGTCATAGCCGCTCTAGCCGCAGAAGGGATAAGCGTCTCGGTTGATACCAGCAAAGCAGCGGTCATGTCTGCTGCCGTAGCGGCTGGTGCCTGCTGTATCAATGACGTGTGTGCTCTTACTCAGCCGAATGCTCTTGACACCGCACGTACCCTAGGGGTGCCCGTATGCCTTATGCATATGAAGGGAACGCCCGAAACCATGCAGTCGTCGCCCCGGTACCAGGACGTTGTTCGCGAGGTATTTCAGTTTCTGGGGGACCGAATTGAGGCCTGTCTCGAAAAAGGACTATCGAGAGATCAGTTGATTGTCGATCCTGGTTTTGGTTTTGGGAAGACCCAAGGCCATAATCTGCAGTTGATGTCTGCCTTACCGGCGTTCTTGAAGTTAGGAGTTCCTTTGATGATTGGCGTCTCTCGAAAAGCGTTTATTCGGCGGTTGTCAGGGGCTGATTCGGGGCCTGAGCTCGATCAGGCGAGCGCAGTGATGGCGGTTTTGGCAGCGGAGCGGGGCGCGCGACTACTGAGGGTTCATGATGTGAAGACTACGGTGCGAATGCTGAGGCTCTGGTCTGCCTCAACAATAGATCTTGGACATACGAGTTCGAGTGAGGCGATTGAGCTCAGATGAGTGCGCGGAAGTACTTTGGGACAGACGGCGTACGAGGCGAGGTGGGGGTCTCGCCGGTGACGCCTGCCGAGGTGCTTCACTTAGGCTGGGCAGCAGGTCGGGTGCTTGGCGCCGGCCATGCCCGAGGGCGAGTCATCATAGGTAAAGACACCCGCATTTCAGGCTACCTGCTGGAATCTGCCCTCGAGGCCGGCCTAAGTGCGGCCGGAGTCGATATCGCCCTTACTGGACCTTTGCCGACGCCTGGCATCGCCTATCTCACCCGACAGGTGGGTGCCTGCGGCGGAATTGTCATCAGCGCCTCTCACAATCCGTACCACGATAATGGCATTAAATTTTTCTCTGCATCGGGACGCAAGCTAGACGACAAGACGGAGGAGCAAATCGAGGCTTTAATGAGGGAGTCTATGCACACCGTCGCTCCGGAAGCGCTTGGCAAGGCCGAACGTCTGGTCGACGCGGTTCCCCGCTACGCCGAGCATTGCC
>RGTL01000109.1 GCA_010025385.1 Gammaproteobacteria bacterium
CCGATGGCAGGAATCTCCGCATGGTCCCGCTCTTTCTCACCTTTTTCTGCCATTCCCGAGGCGGGTGAGTCCGGGACTTGGTGTAAAAAGGCAGCCTAAGCCAACGGTTAGGCGGTTCGCGACGGGCGAGATGCTTGCCAAAGTGTCGTTGGCCGTCCAATCCTTATCCTTGATCAAGTTGCGGACCTCGCCAGCACGGCAGAAAGCCGGGCTGCTGACTGATGTCACGTCCCGGTAGGTGATAGAAGTCGCAACCGAGTCGGTCCAGCAGTTCGGACTCGCTGGACACATCAAGGCGTTGTCGGAGCTGGCGGTCGGTTTCGGCGGATGCGAGGTAGTCGACGAGTACTGGTTTCTCGCGGGCGACCGACGAATAGAACGAAGATCTGGGGTTTGGTTCTTGAATCATGTCGGACATGGTCCTTCAACTCGTTGCGAGATGCGCCAGTCTGCCGGTGTTGCGCCGACTTCCGCCCGCGCGTCGAAATAGGCTTCAAGATTGGCCAAGGGTATGTTTCCGTGAAGGCCGCCGCCGCTGGCAATCGCAAATCCGGGACAACCGTCCATTCTCTCGACGACGTCAAGAACCATCTCGCGAATTTCATCGGCAGTGCCCATGGTCAGTTTCGCGGTATCGATTCCGCCGATCAAGAACCGACCGGGTTGCCCGAAATGCTCTTTGACCGCATCCAGCGAAGTGGCGGGAGTCTCGAACATCAGTCCGTCCACACCGACCTCAACGAGACGCGGCAGAAACGCCTCCATGTTTCCATCAGCCACATAGACGACCTTTTTGCCAAGCCGCTTTGCCTCGGCCCAGATCCTGGGATAGTGCGGAAAGATGTAGGCGTCGTACCAGGTGGGATCGAACATAGGCCCGGTTTTGCTGGCAAGATCGTCGTGAACAAACAAGAACGGGCTGTCCGAAGCTGAAACCATCTCGTCAACGATCGCCTTCGACTTGGCGGCGCACGGCGCAAGGAAATGCTCGTGAAAGCGATCGGGCTCCATGGCCGCGGCCATCATGAATACCTCCCAGCCCAGGAACTCGAAGGGCCACATGAAGAGTGTGGTGTATAACATCGGATAGTAGAGACCGATATCCCCGATGGCTCGTTCTCTTGCCCTGACGTCGTCGGCCTGGCAGGGATGCGGGACAGGAGTCCACAGGTCCTGGTAGCGAAGCGATGGAACGTCCAGGTCCCAAACTTCCTCCGGAGTCTCGCAAACGTAGGTGTCGCGTTGGGCTGTATCATAGAGCCCCAAGTGGCTGTAGCGATATGGTAGCGTCTCGTGGGAACGGGGCTGCCCCGGCGGCGTCGCTGGGGGGGCGTTGTGTAGGGGCACGCGATTGATGATGTCGATGCCCAGTGCCGCGTATGCGCTGCGGAAGGCGTCTGGAGTAGTCTGGTACGCGTCCAACCCGCTGACCAATTCAACCAGGCCGGCATGGTTGAGCGTTTCCTTGGAAATCAACTTTTCGCTTGTACGGCCCTGAGCCCATAATAGGACATCTTGTTTCATTGGTCGTGCCTCACCCTTGTGACAGGCTAATCGAAAAGCTCGCGATTCATGCGGCCAACCGAAACGCAGGTGGAAGGCAACCAGGGCTGTGAATCGGAAATCTTCGCAGTCACGGTGTCTCCAGAATGCGTCGGTAGAGGCCGGGTTTCCATGTCTTCTCGAATTGTCCTGGTATCTTCTCCTTGGCCAGCTTGAGGAACGCCTCTCGGTCGACCGGTACGAACTCGACTCCCGCGTCGGTAAGCACGCGCCGGTATTCGGCTTCCGAACGTTCCACTTCGCGATTGTGCCAATACGTGGCGAATTGGGCCGCCTCGAGGATGATCTCGCGTTCTCGTTCCGTGAATCGCTCGTCGAAATGGGGGCCGGTGCAGAAGACGTAGAAACCGATCAAATGGTGAGTCTCCATGATGTACTTCTGCACTTCGTGAAGGTTGTTGCCGTAGATCGTGGCCAGCGGATTCTCCTGCCCTTCGACCACGCCCAGCTTGAGAGCCATGAACATGTCGGTGAAGGGGAGCGGCGTAGTGTTGGCGCCGAATGTCTGCCATGACTTGATATAGACTTCCAACTCCGGCACGCGGAGCTTCAGGCCGCGGAGGTCCTCGGGGCTGTAGATTTTTTTCGACGTGGTTGTCAAATAGCGTGGGCCTCGATACCAGAGGTGTCGCATTTCCACTCCCGCCCTCTCACGCAGTGTCTGGCGCAGTTCCTCGCCGATCTCGCCGCGCCAGACCCGATCGATGTGTTGATAGTCGCGCCACACGAACGGTGCTTCGGTCATTCCGTATTCGGGCGCGTACCAGCCGATGAATGCACAGCCCATAACGGTCATGTCGATGCTGCGGAGTTTCAAGCCCTCGACGGTTTCGCGATCGTCGCCCAACTGGCCGCTGGGATACAGTCGGACTCGTAAGTCGCCGTCAGACCGCTGAGCCACGCGCTCCGCGAACTCCTCAGCCGCCGAGTGGAGCAGCACGGTCGGGCCCGAAACATAACCCATGCGGATGATCTTCTCGTCTTGTTGCTCTGCACAGCCCGGCAACAAGATCAGCAACGCGACGGCTACCGCGGGTATCGCGCGATGAACGGAATGCAGCCCAGCCGTGGCGGAACGTGAGAGGGAACCGTCGGCACTCATTTGATCTGACCTCCCCACAGGTCGACCAGCCACAGCGACAGGTCGGGCACGAAAGCGACGATCAGCACCACAACCGTCAACGCAGCATAAAAGGGCCACAGATTGGCCAGGATATTCTTGACGGAAACTTGACTGACGCCAGCCATGACAAACAACAGGATGCCGACCGGAGGGGTCAATAATCCGATCATGATGGCCAACTGAAAGACAACTCCGAAGTGCACTGGATCGATTTCATAGGATGCAAGGATCGGCAACAGCAACGGCGTAAAGATGATCATGATGCTGCCGCCCTCCATCACCGTACCCAACAGTAGAATGAGTCCGACCAGCAATAACATCATGAGCCAGCGCTGACTGGTGACTGCCTGGAAGAAACCAACAAACGCCTCGGCTTCGACTTCGCGGGAGATCAGAAAGCCGAAGCAAGAAGCGCAGGCGATGATGAATAGGATCGACGTAGAGCGCCGCGCAGTGACCAGTAGAATCCGCGGCAGATCGGTCAGCCGAAGCGAGCGATAAACGAAAAATCCGACGACCAGCCCGTAAGCGACGGCCAGCACGCCAGCCTCGGTAGGCGTCACCAGCCCGCCGAAGATGCCGCCCAAAATGATCACGGGCATCAGCAGCCCCGGCAGCGCGACCCAAAAACTCTCGGCCAGTTCTCTCACGCTATGCCGCTCGCCTTTGGGGTGGCGCGAGCGCCGAGCAACCACCGTGCATACCGCCATGATCACCAGAGCGATCAGGATGCCCGGGAGCGTGCCGGCCAGAAACAGTTTGCCCACGGACGTGCCGGAGACCGACGCGTAAATAATGAATCCGATGCTGGGGGGAATCACCGGTCCAATCGTCGCCGACGAAGCATTCAGAGCCGCCGCAAAGCCTTTAGGATATCCCTTCTTTTCCATCATGGGGACCATGGTCGAGCCGACGGCCGCGGCGCTGGCGATAGCGGCCCCGGAAACCATTGCGACCAGCATATTGGCGATGACGACCACGTACGACAAGCCGCCCGGCAAAGGGCCGATGAAGGCAAGCGCGAGGCGCGTGAGTCGCCGTGTGATGCCGGCGGCGTTCATGATCTCGCCCGCCAACAGGAAAAACGGCAGCGCCAGCAGCACCATCGTGTCGGCGCCCGAACTGATCTGCTGAACGACGACCAACACGGACATATCGCTGATTAATGCCACGTAGATCAACGCGCTGATCCCAATCGCGTACCCGATGGGTACGCCCAGGACTAACAGAACCAGCATGCTCACGACCAGAACAATCACTCGGGCAGATCCTCCCCCTGGCCGACATCCAACTCGGAGTACTGACCGGCCAGCAGCCTTCGCGCGGCAAACCAGCAGCAGAGCACCGCGGTCAATGGCAGGGCCGCGTAGAAAATCCAGTTCAGCGGCAAACCCAACGCCGGTGTGTACGTGCCGGCCGTCTGCTGGACCCACACGACCCCGGCGACCGCCAAGTACACGTTGAAGGCCAGTATCAGCAGCAACCCACCGAATTCGACGGCGCGTCGTACGCCGTGCGGAATGTGCTCGACGAAAAACTCGACCCGAATATGCCGCCTGTCTCGCAACACCAGCGCCGCGCCCAACAGCGTAAACCAAACGAACAAATAGCGCACGACTTCGTCGCTCCAGAACAACGACTGGTTGACGACGTAACGAAAAAACACAGCCACAAGGATGATCGCGAGAATGACGCAGAACAGACCGACCAGCACCCAATCGGCGGCGGATAGGCGTTCATGCAAGGACTCGCCCTTTGAGTTCATCGGATTTCTCCAGCACTGTCGTGCATCAGCCTACGTGTCCTCACCAGCTTCCTCTCCCAGATATTCCCGCAGTGCGGCGTGGTCGTCTTCATTCCCGAACTGCGCGTGCTCTCGCATCTTGATTTCCGCTGGCGCCGGGTCGCGACTCTCGAAAACTTGGACAAGTTGTTGATGCCAGTCATCCGGCACCTGTTTGTATCGCGTCGCCTTCAACCAATTGACCCGCATCAGTAGACGCGACCACACGCGACGCAGTTCATCGGCCAGCCGCGTCGAGCCGCTCAGTTCAGCAATCTTCACATGGAACTCCAAGTGCAGTTCCATTCCCAGCTTGGAGTCCGGGTTGCCGCCGCTCATCAACCGGTCCAGTCGTCGCGCCTCCATGGCAAGCCGTCGGAGTTCCTCGTCCGAGGCTCGCTCGGCAACCATTCGCGCCGCCTGGCATTCAAGGGCCTCGCGCAACACTTGATCATTGCGCAGATCGTCGATCGTCAGCGGCCGAACGCGACAACCGTACAAAGGGCGACTTTCGACCAGACCATCCAACTCCAACAGATACAGAGCCTCGGTGACCGGCATCGGGCTAACGCCCAGGCGTTTGCTCAGGGCCCGCCGCACGAGACGGTCTCCCGGCGCGAACTGGCCAGCGACAATGTCCGTGCGGAGGGATTCATAGACGCGCTGCGTCAGCGTGTCTGTCTTGTCGGACGCTTCGGACTCAGAAAATCGGTAGTTGGCCATCGCGGATCGCTTTGCAGACGTAATCATCAACGGGACGGCTCGCGTGAAGACCAGATTAGCAAGCATGTTTGGTATGTCAAATGGACGCTCCGTATAATCTGCCGAGGCAAAAGATCAGTAGCAATTGACTTGGCATCAGGGTGACATGCCAAAAATCCCTGGTAGGATCTCCCGCAGCGTGGCATGGAAAACCCTGGATCGCTCTGAGGAATCCCGATGGGAAGAACCAAAGCAAAGCTGCAGAACGGCCAACCTGCGTTGGGCGGCTGGATCATGATCGGCCATCCGTCCGTCGCCGAACTCCTGGCGGGGGAGGGTTTTGATTGGCTGGCCGTCGACATGGAACATACTTCGACGACCGTCCGCACGTTTCACGAGTTGAGCCTCGCCGTGAAAGGGTCCGCGGTGGACCTGCTCGTCCGACTGCCAGGGCACGATCCGCAAATCACGAAACTCGTACTCGACAGCGGCGCCGACGGAATCATCGTGCCTGCGGTGAACACGCCGGAACAGGCCCGCGAAGCCGTGGCGATGGCCAAGTTTCCTCCGCACGGTCATCGCGGGGCTTCCTTGTGTCGGGCAACGGATTTCGGACGGAACTTTCGCGACTATTATCGCAATCACAACGAGAATGTCCTGGTCGTCTGCATGTTGGAGCACATCGACGCCGTCAACAACGTGGACGCGATTCTCGCCGTACCCGGAATCGATGCCACATTCATCGGACCCTACGATCTGTCCGCATCCATGGGACTGCCCGGTCAGACCGACCATCCGGATGTGCTCGAAGCACAACAGACTCTGTTGGCCGCTTGCAAACGGCATGGAGTGCCTGCCGGGATTCACGTCGTCCCGGTAGGCGGCGACGAAGTGAGTCGGAGGATCGGCGAGGGATTCCGGTTCATCGCTTGCGGAATCGACACGGAGTTCCTGCTCTTCGCCGCGCGACACATGCTGCAGGAGGTGATGGACACCTCTGAAGTTCGTGACTGAGCGAAAAGTGCTTGGTCCGACAATGTCGTCCACATGATGGCACGCAGGGCCATTCTCCGGCTCCGAACCGACGGGCCTCAGAAGATCCCTTCTGTTCAGTCGAATGTGGCATGTTCCTGTAGTTGTCAGCGTGCCCGCGGCGAGCTGCACCGCAGTGGGAGTGTTGTCGGCAGGCGGTCACGGCGCTTGCCGTCGGGAATATCGGCAAGCAGCGGGACGCGAACGCGGTTGAGCAT
>RGTL01000110.1 GCA_010025385.1 Gammaproteobacteria bacterium
AGCGGAGGCTGTCGTGCGAACCGATGAGAGTGCGAGTCGGCTTGGCGCCATGGGTATTCAAGCGACCGCGCGCGACTTGGAAGCCGGGATTCCGTCAGATCTGAGGTTGGGTGACAAGGCGCTTTACTGGTTTGCGCCTCCTCAGCCTGATGGCGTGCAGGATCGTCGGATAAGACGGTTTTTCGAGTCCATCAACAATCAGCACGGCCTTCCCACACGGGTCGTTCTGATCAGCACAACCGGGGTGTACGGCGACTGCGGCGGGGACTGGGTGACTGAAGAACGCGAGCGCCGACCACAGACCGGTCGGGCACACCGCCGAGTGGACGCAGAAGACTTTATGCGGGACTGGTGCGCGACCCACCACATCATTCTTACCGTGTTGCGCGTGCCGGGAATCTATGGCGCCGGCAAACTGCCGCTGGAGCGTATTCAGCAAAAGCGACCGGTGCTGGCTCCCGACCTTTGCCCGTGGAGCAACCGCGTGCATGTGGAGGATCTGATCTCCGCCTGCCTGATGGCCGCCCGAAATCCCGCACCGGCGAGCGTGTACAACGTCAGCGATGGCCATCCGTCAACCATGACGGACTTTTTTTTCAAGGTGGCCGATGCGGCGGGACTGGAAAGACCACCTACGCTGGATCTGGATCAGGCCCGCGAAACCCTAAGCGCGGAAATGCGCTCATATCTGGATGAATCCAAGCGAATCGACAATACCCTGATGCGCGAGCACCTGGGTGTTCAGGTTCAGTTTCCGGATCTAGACGCCGGACTCAGCCAGATCTTTGCGCATCCCAGCTAACGCATCATCTAGGGTCGACGCCAGAAGAGTCGAAACAGCAAAGGCGCCGAGAGTACGATTAAAAAAATGCGCCAGATGTGCATTGCTCCGACGAAGGCGGTATCGGCATGGATACTGATCGCGATTAGACTCATCTCTACCAGTCCGCCCGGCACGAGTGCCAGCAGAAGCGACATGGGGTCTACGTGAACCAGCGGACTGACCCATCGGGACAGCAGCACAGCGCCGATCAGCATCAGCGCGGTAGAGCCGATGGAGGCTGAAACGGTTCTCATCAGATGACCCCGGCGCAGATTGGCAAACTGGGCGCCGATCGACGTACCAATGACGACTTGCGCCATGATCGTGATCAGGGCCGGGATCGGAACGGTGATCCACTCAAGCGAGTAGACGGCCGCAGACGCCAGCATGGGACCGAGTACTTCCGCGAAAGGCAGGCGGATGGACCGCGCGCCGAAAAATCCCAAAATGGCACAGCTGAGCCACATTACCCAGTCATGTAAGGCGGGGTTAATGATGTCGATCGCAATGCCTCGACTTCGCCCGGTGAGATCCATGTCCAGAACGAAGGTGAGATAGGCCGGGACCGCGATCACCACACAGAAGATACGGATCATGTGCGCAATGGGGATTAACTGGTTGTCTCCGCCAGCGTCTTCTCCGGCAATCGTCATCGCGCCTAAACCGCCCGGCGTGCTTGAGAAGTAGGCTGTCGGGAGATTCATATCCCCGACCCTTCGAAAAAAGCCCAACGAACTGATGGTCATGGCCACGACGTATAAACTGACGATCACCGCGAGGGCGCTCCACGTTCCGAGATGGGAAAGCGTCTCCCCATCAAAAAAACTGCCGAGCAGCAGACCCATCACGATAAGCATTACTCGTCGCAGCGTCATCGATCGCTTGAAGGGCGCGCCACTAGCTGCCCCGATCGCCACGACAATCATGGATCCGAGCATCCACGGCAAAGGAATGTGCAAGGAATAAAAAATAGCGCCGCCGATCGCTCCCGCCGCAAGCGCCATGAAGACCTCCAACGAGAACCCTCGATTGACCGGGCTGGGGATCAAAAGATCAAAGCCGATCGAGTAAAGGATCCATCAGACGCCGCCACCAGAATGGAAAAAGGGAGGGCCAAAACATGGCGTAATAGCCGCCCGGTAAGGTGGGCGCATGGGCGTAAGGCCGAAGCGCCCAGAAGGGGAGCCCGGCATTAATATGGTGGGCCGGGTGTCGGGTCAGCTCCAGAAGCGTCCAACGGGACCAGCGCGATTCGGATTGCCAGGCATGCTTTTCGTTCACCCGCTCCGAGTGCTGACGCCGCAGCCCATAGTGTCGAATGTAATTGACGTACTCAAGCAAAAAAATGCTGATCAGGGCCTGCGCCACCAGCGCTACGGCGGCGCTGGCTGAGAATATCCAGCCTACGGCAACGATGAGTATGAGTTGGGCGAAAAGCCCCCACACGATAGTGTTCAGTCCTCGACGGGAGGCTCTTTGGTTGCCAAGACGCCAGGCGCTTTTGAATTGATTGGGAATCGTGAATCGGAGCTGTTGCCAGAGATTTCGGTGCCGCGGCGCGCTGGCCGGGTCGTCCTCGGTGGCCACGGTGGGATGGTGATGCCGATTGTGTTCCAGCGTGAAGTGGCTGTAGAGCGTCAGCAGCAGATTCCAACGGGCGAGCCAGGGATCGAGCCAGTGGGCCCGACTGTGCCCCAATTCGTGCGCCACGATGATCCCACTGATGCCACTCGATACCCCGGTGCTTAATACCGCTGCTGCCGTTGACCATGAGATGCCCTGTCCGGTCGCATACCAGCAGAGGCTGAAGATCACGGCGGTATGCACCGCTACATGGAGATAGAGAAGGCGTTGAGGATAGGACAAGCGACCGAGAGGCTCGTCTCGTGGGGTCACGCCGAGAGCGATATCAAGTAACGGATAAATCATCAACACCAGTACGGCCCCAAGAAGCGGCTCGTCGACGAGGAAGCCGGCAATGGTGCAGGCCGGGGCAATCAGGCTAAAGAGATGGCACAGCGATCCGCTGCCTGTGCGAGGGATACTTTCGGTCACGACCGAGACCTTAACGATCGTAAGAT
The DNA here is from genome assembly GCA_010025385.1 of Gammaproteobacteria bacterium. GTDB lineage: Bacteria > Pseudomonadota > Gammaproteobacteria > Arenicellales > UBA868 > UBA868. Next base: position 2,905 of record RGTL01000110.1, read on the forward strand.
TCTTTTCGCGCCGCCTCGGACAAAGGCACCAGAAACTTAAGCGGATCCTGAAGAACCGCCTCGCGAGCGGCCGATAGCGACGTGCATCCGGCATAACTGACCGCCGAGCGTAAATGCCCACGTATCCGGTGCAGGATACTCACGACGCTGCCTCTGTAGGGCACCTGAATTTCCTGGCCTTCGGGCGGTGTCGCCAGCGCTTCCTCCAGCGCATCTGCATCGTTGCTTTCGTAGAGTGATTCCATAACGGCTTCCGGTGAGGTCATGCCGCGATAGATTTTCTTTTTCGTGTGGGTAGCCGGATCTTCGATGACGCGACCGGGGGCCTCGTCTGTCCCGGAGAGGGCGCTTCCAAGCATCACGGTATCAGCGCCACAGGCAAGGGCGAGAAAAATATCCTTATCAAAACGCACCCCGCCGTCCGCCATGATCGATATTTCGCCACCGACCTCGCACCACGCCTCACGAATCGCTTGCAGTTGGGGAACGCCCGCGGCGGTCTCCAGTCGGGTTCGGCACCCGCGTCCCGGGCCGACACCCACTTTGACCGCGTCGGCGCCGATGTCGCGCATGAATCGGGCACCGGCCCCGGTAGCCACGTTGCCGCATACCAGCGGGGTATCTGGAAACTCGGCCCGTAACCGTTCGATTCCTTTTTGCATCACCTCGGAGTGACCGTGGGCGATATCCACGAAGAGGCAGTCTGCTCCGGCTGCCAGTAGCGCGCTGGCCCGCTCCATAAAGTCACCGGCACAGCCAACCGCCGCCCCGGCGAGCAACCGGCCCTTACGATCCTTGCTGGCGAAGGGGCGTTCCCGAAGGAAGCGAACATCTTTGCGAGTGATCAGACCGCGGATTTGGCGTTCGTCGTCCACCAAGGGGAGTCGTTCGATACGTCCCTCAAACATGATGCGTTCGGCTTCCTCGGTGGCGACATCGGGTTTGCCGGTCTTCAGTCTAGAAAACGGCGTCATGAAGCGCTCGATTTTTTCGACATCGAGCGACCGGTCCCAGGGAATATCTCGTCGGGTCAGGACCCCAGCCAGAATTCCGCTCCCTGCAGCGGTCTCGATCAAAATCCCGTTAATCTTGTGGCGACGGGCAAACACGCGGGCCTCGCCAATCGTTGAGTCCAGCGGCAGGGTCCGCGGTTGCTCAATCACAGCGCTGTGACTGCGCTTGACCGTGCCCACGGTATCGCATTGTCGTTCGATGCTTTGTCCGCGATGAATCACGCCAAGACCGCCTTCCAGGGCCATCGTCTCTGCCATATCACCACCGGTCACGCTGTCCATGTTTGAAGAGACGATGGGCAGCTCGAGGGACAATCGGTCGGTCAGCCGGGAGCGCAGCGGAATGCCGGCGCGGGTCGCGCTAATCCCCTTCTGGGGGCGGAACAGAAAGTCGTCGAACGTTTTTCCGATCCACTGAGGATCAAGAGGCTGAGAAGGCATAGCTCGGCTCGGTGCAGGCGCGACTCGGGAGCGTCGCGATCGGTCTAGGGGGAGCCGCAAATCATAAAACTGCGGCTCCCAAGTCTCAAGCGATGCGGGTTTAGGCGGCGGCGGGGTGCCAACCGGCGTCAGCCCACAGCTGACCGCTGACCGCCGAGTTGCGGATCATGAAGCAGATGGCGTCAGCGATTTCATCGGGTCGGATCAGTCGCCCGAGCTGGGTGTCGGGCAGGATATTCTGTTCGACGTATCCGTCCGGCATCCCTTGGAGCAGAGGGGTATCCACAAAACCGGGGTGAATCACGCCAGTACGAACGCCATGAAACATCGCCTCTTTCATGAGTGTTGAGGCGGCGCCTTCAAGACCTGCCTTAGTGCTCGCGTAGGACACTTGCCCGCGGTTTCCCTGAGAGGAGACGGAACCAATAAAGATGACCGTTCCTTGCACGTTCTCCTCGGCGCGCCACTTCTTAAGGCCCTGACGATTTCGTTCCACTGCAATCCGCGCAATCATCTCCATCGCCCAGTAGACCGGATGGATGAGGTTTACTTCCAGAACCTGTCGAAAGACTTCGGCCGGATAAATATTGGCTGCGCCGCTGTCACGCTCTATCTTGACCGCGAGCCGGTCGCGAAATATGCCTGCTGCAGGCACGGTAATTTGAACAATGCCGTAGCGATCAGTAGCCTGATCAAAAACCTGCGCACGAAAAATCTCGTCGGTCACGTCTCCGGCACAGGGGATTGACACGTCCTTGCCGGCGGCCTCGTTTATTTCAGCGGAGAGTGTCTCAAGTGCTTCGGCGTTCAAATCAACGAGGGCGATTCCCTTGACGCCCTGATTGACCAGCTCCTGCGCCGTGGCGCGGCCAATACCACTTGCCGCGCCCGTGACGATGGCGACTTTTTCTTTTATTCGCATGTAGCCTCCCGGCTGAGTGTGGCCACAGAACGCCCTGGGGCGAATGACCAGATAAAACCTGAGAGCATGGTGCATCGCACCATTACGAATGTCAACAGTGGAATTAGAAGAGAAAATAATCTTCTATTTTAGGATTTAAATTTAATTGGGTTGCTTTTTTCGTAAAAGAGGCAATTTCGCATTGCACAAAAATGGCCAGTTGGTATCAGATGGCGACCCGGATCGCGAGCGCGACGAGAATGGCTCCGAACAGTCGATCCAGCAACGTCGCGCGCGCTTTCAGCCAACTGAGAAGACTCGATTGAGAAAGCGCCATCGCCACTAACACGTACCAGAGCGCGTCGATGACGCCCGCGGTTAAAGCCATGATGATTTTTTCTGTAATACCAGCCTGCACCCGCACAAACTGACTAAAGAGCGCCAGAAAAAAGAGCGCGATTTTTGGGTTAAGGATCGCAATCAAAAAACCCGTCCGGGCAGCGGATCGGGTCGATGAGGCGGGTTTCGCCGAGAGCGCCTCCGTTGCAGAAGAGTGACTGCGTATGCTTTTTACGCCGAGGTATAAAAGCAGTATCGCGCCGCCGTAGCGCATGGCATCAAAAAGTGCCGGCTGCTGGGTGATCAAAAGACCGATGCCCGCAGCGGTTAGTCCCGCCCAAATGATGATGCCTGCGCCGTGAGCGATGCCGGTTATGACGCCTTGCATGCGCCCCCCGGACAGGGTGTTCTGTACCACCACTGCCAGGCTGGGGCCTGGAGACATCGCGCCGAATATGCAAACCAGCGACATGGAGAGCCAGAGGGTGAGAGGCATGACGGATCTGGTGAGGCGGTAAAAATCCTAGAATATCCGGATTCAAGAAAATCACAAACGTTCAAGACTCAAAGGATGCGCATCAAACTCACGCTTTATTCCCGCAGAGGGTGTCATCTCTGTGAGGACATGCAGAGCCAGCTTAACGAGCTTAGGAGTGAATATGCCTTTTCGCTGGAGGTTCGGGATGTCGATTCGGATCCGATCTGGGTGGAGCAGTTTGGCGAGGCCGTGCCCATCCTGTTGGTGGGCCAGGTTGAAATTTGTCGATATTTTCTTGATCAAAAGTTACTGATC
>RGTL01000012.1 GCA_010025385.1 Gammaproteobacteria bacterium
GTGTGGAAGCGCAGCAATGTGTGAAGCTAACCCGTACTAATTGCCCGTGAGGCTTGATCATATAACACCCAAAAAGACTTACATGCTGTAACTCAGTAGCACCGTCTACATCACTACCCCATTCGCCCCGTTGAGCGATCAATTGGGCAACCCGTTTGCCTGGCGGCAATAGCGTGTGGGTACCACCTGAATCCATTCCGAACTCAGAAGTGAAAACACATAGCGCCGATGATAGTGTGGGGCCTCCCCATGTGAAAGTAGGACACTGCCAGGCATATTATTGAAAACCCCGAGAGCATTCTCGGGGTTTTTTTATGCCGCAATCACCGGCCCACCAGAACCCTTTTCATGCCCGAAAGTGTTTTTAGGCTCCATCGGGCCCCACAAGATGCAGTCGGTGGATCCATCAACCGCTGAGGAGTCGTCGCACCGCGGGCTCTAGGGACAGTGGACCGATCGGACCCACGACCACATGCCGGATTTGACCGGATCGATCCAGTAGAAACGACGTGGGGTAGGCGCTGACGCCTCCAAAGCGTCTCGCTATCGCGGGCTCGACGTGGGCGATTGGGTAGCTGATCTCACGTCCACGGAGAAACTCTTCCACGATTTCGGTGGGCGCATCGTCAACAGCCAGCCCAAGGACAACCAGCCCTTTTTCCTGGTGTCGCTGATACATCGCCTCCAGCAGGGGCATCTCGATCCGACAGGGCGGGCACCAGGTTGCCCAGAAATTGACGAGAACCACTTTCCCGCGCAGCGTCTTGCTCGTAATCGACGTACCATCTAGCCCGACAACCCCGAATTCAGGTCGCGCCTCGGGCCCGGAGCGTATCCCAACGAGCGCGCCGAGGTGAGGCAGCAGCGTCGGTGTCACCCATATAACTGCAAACAGAAGAACGATCTTTCCGAGGGTGAGGCGTCGAAAAAGACGTTGCGCCAGACGTTTTTGTTCGGGCGAGATTTTCATGCAGGCGATTGACCGAGAGAGCAACAGAAATCTGATCAATCTATCTTAGCGCTTTAAACCAGCGATTGGTGGTCGGCAGTCCTGACAGGCGTCGCGATTGCGAGGGGGCATCGCAGTGGTTCTTGGAAGGGGCACATACCGAAAGGGTAAGAGCGCGAGTCGCTGAACCCGCGACCCAAATTGTTTAGAATCCGGCTTCGCTTTCGGTTCATTGGATTCATTGTGTGACCAACAAAAACCTTCAGTACGACAAAACCTACACCACCCAGGAAGGACAGTCAGTAGGTGAGCGGGGCAGTCTGACCCGTCTTGCGGAGCGGTGGTTCAGTCGACGGCACCCCAAAGTGGCGCAAAAAGCAGACTTTCCCAAGTCACGCCCATCTCAGATTGGCGCGTCACAAAGTCAGCCCTTTCCGGCCTGGAGCGTGTGGTATCCGGGCGAGCCGTTTCCGGAGCACCCTGCTAATCGAACGGGCCAACGCACCTCCGCACAGCCCAGGAAATAAAACCGCCTAGAACCTTTAGCCGAGCGCGCGGATCCGCGGAAGCAGAATCTCGGCCAGTCCCGCCAGGCTTATGAGGATGATGCCCAGCCCCTCGCGTACTCCGAATACTTCCTGTGTCAGTAGGGCGGCGGACAGTGCCCCCACGCTAAGTTCTGTCATGAACAGAAGGCCTGAGGTTCCTGGGTTCAACTGGGGGAGGCCCCAGGTTATTCCGAGATAGGTGGGCAAGACAATCAGCAGGCTGAGCGGCACCAGCCAAATTAATACATCCCCGAAAGCGCTCAGCGTCGGAAGAGCGACTGGGTCGGTAAACAACGTTCCTGCGACAATCGTGAAAATGGCGGCCCAAATAAACCAGCCGCTGACGATATCGACCGTTCGGAGCATGGGATATCTTCGCGTGAGCGTTGCGGATACCGCCCATGCCAGTCCAGAGCCAAGCGCTAGCCAATCGCCCGCGCCTTGAGGCCAGGGGATGCCATGGTCGATTTTTAACAGGATCACCATTCCGACGAGCCCGAAGGCTATCCCGATCATGCGCTCGAAGGTTATTTCTTCCTTCAGCCAAAAACGAGCGAGAAGCGCACCCCATATGGGATTGAGATAGAAAAGCAGAAGAGCCCTGACGACATCAGTGTAGAGAAAAGCGGTGGAGTACAGCAAAATGGCGAGGCCCATCGCGGCTCCGGTGGCTTGTAGCGGCAAGCCACCATTGCGCCAATATTGCCGACGGAAAAGTACGATTGGGATGAGGAGTGCTAACGGGATGAGATGAAAGGCGCCCGTTGCCCATACACCCAAGATACCGGCCGCATCGAGTTCGCGAAGCGGTATCCAATAGAGGCCCCAAATCGCACCCCCAAAAAAGCAGACTACTCTGGCCAGTCCTTGATGACCGCCCCGTAGGGTTTGCGATAGTGACATAGCGTGCTTGGTGATAGGGCTCGGGACCAAGTCGGGCAGTTAAGGTCTGGCGTCTCTCGGCCTCGCCTTCTACTCCGTCAGGGCATTATGATACGTTCGGACACACTCATACCGACCGATTCGCGACCAGGACTTATCTTTGGTCTTGCGGTTGAGTGCCAGCTCCGCACGACAGACGCCATGATTAGTCCGACTATTAACGTAAACGGGACGATTACCCCGGCAGAAGAGGCCCGCATTCCGGTGCTGGATCGTGGCTTTCTGTATGGCGACTCCGTTTATGAGGTCTTTCGTACCTATCAGAATGTGCCCTTGTTTCTCGAGGATCATTTCGAGCGTCTGGAGAATTCGGCGCGCCTGATCCATATGCGGATTGATCAATCGCGTGATGAGTTGATGAGCGCCATCCGGTCCACCGCGAGGGTGGCCGGTGTTTCTGCTGAGCATCCGGCTTACGTCCGCTATCAGATTACTCGGGGAGACGGACAGATCGACCTGTATCCGGAGGACGGGTTAACCAGCCGCTTCGTTGTCATCGTCAAATCGCTGCCGGACTGGAAACCGCATCTTTACCAGCACGGCGTTGACATGCTGGTGACGGCCGTGCGGCGCAATGCCTCAGATGCATTGGATCCGAACATCAAGGGCGGAAACTATCTGAATAATATTCTCGGACTGACGGAGGCCCGTCAGCGCGGCGCGGACGATTGTGTGATGCTGGATGCCGGCGGATGGGTAACAGAGGCCGCTAATAGCAACGTATGGTTTGTACTCAACGATGAGCTAGTCACACCTGCATCAGGCAACCTGAGAGGCCTTACCAAGAAGCACGTGCATATCGCCCTGAAGGAAGCCGGTCTTGAGAGCGCTGAAAAAGATATTCATGTCGGCGATCTTTTTGGTGCAACCGAATGTTTTGTGACCAGCGCGACCCGGGAGGTAATGCCCTGCGCCTCGTTAGGGCTCCCAAGTGGCCAGACGCTTAGATTTGCTGAAGGCGGGGGAGAGTGGACTCGTCTTACAATGAAAACATTCTCCGCTTATATAGACCGCTATATTCAAGCGCATCAGGCCGATGCTATTGTCTAGCTGCTCGAACTCCTGAAACCCTAAGGCCCAATGTCCAAGACCCGCGTGCTGCTTCTTTTTGGCGGCAAGTCACCTGAGCACGAGATCTCGGTTATCTCGGCACGATCGGTAGCTGCAGCCATCAATCGCGATCAGTACGAGATTCTTCCTGTCGGCATCACCCGCGCGGGCGAGTGGGTGATGGATGATGAAACATCCCCGCTTCTGCAACACAAAGAGATCACCGCACAGGGGCGGGTAGTTATCCAAATCAACCCTGGCAGCAAGGCGCTGGTTCGGCTGGATGGCGTTGCGCTCGCAGATGGCTCGTTCGATATCGTTTTTCCTCTGCTTCATGGCCCCCATGGCGAAGACGGATGCGTGCAGGGGCTTTTGGAGTCCGGGGGTGTGCCCTATGTTGGCGCTGGCGTCGCGGCATCGGCGGTCGGCATGGATAAAGAGCTCGCGAGAGCCGTTTTTGCTGCTAGAGGCTTACGGCAAGTTGAATACCTGACCTTCAGAACTCATCGCTGGATGAGCGAGCGGGATTCGCTGCTATCCGAGATCGAACAGGCCCTCTCTTACCCCCTGTTCGTAAAGCCTGCCAATCTGGGATCTAGTATCGGAATATCCAAGGCAAAAACGAGAACTGGCTTGGCCGACGCCATAGACGACGCCGCGCGTTATGACAGCAAGATTATGGTCGAACGCTCTGTTGAGCAGGCCCGTGAATTGGAGTGTGCCGTCCTTGGTAACGAGAAGCCCATTGCCTCGGTCGTTGGCGAGATCATCCCTGGAGCCGAGTTCTACGATTACGACACTAAGTATATTGATGATCGCTCGCAACTCATTGTTCCCGCCGAGTTGCCAAAAGACGCCTGTGAACAAATCAAGACCATGTCCCTGGCGGCCTTTAGTGCCGTCGATGGGTCCGGGCTGTCGCGTGTGGATTTTTTGATGGCGCCCGACGGCTCGGTTTTTCTCAACGAGATCAACACGATGCCCGGGTTCACGCCGATCAGTATGTATCCCCGCCTCTGGAAAGAGAGCGGCATCGACTATCCAGATCTAATTGCCCGACTTGTTCAGCTTGGTTTGGAGCGACATGCTCAAAGGCAGTCGGCGTCGTTGCGCTGATGGCTTGAGGTTCTGATCAACCCCTTTAAAGCGGTTTCATCAGCGCCAGCGCTGCAAAGCAGACGACCCCTGAGGCCACGGGCGTCATCAGCCAGCCGAGCCCGATTCCTCCGAGCACTCGCCAGCGAATGCCGTGTCGCCCCCGAATTAGCCCGATTCCGATTACGGCACCGATGACTGCCTGAGAGCTCGAAACCGGCACGAGCGGAATGGCAGGCAGTCCCACACCGGCAATCCACTGCGAGAGCGCTTTTGAGGTGAAAATGAAGAGCACGATCGAATGCGCCATTACCACCACCCATCCGGCAACCGGCGAGAGCTCAAAGAGGTCTTTGCCGACAGTCATCATGACCTGGCGGGAGTAAGTGAAGACACCAATCGCCACCGCTACCGAACCAATCAGAAACAGCTGTTGGAGGGGACTCAAGCTGATCAGACCCCCTAGGCTAACGGTATCAAGATCGATGGAATGGGCAAATGGCCCCATCACGTTAGCAATGTTATTCGCACCAAGACTGTATGCGCCAAGGAAGCCAGCGATCACCAGCGCCCAACGCGTAAACGCATCCTGCTGAAGCAAACGAAGCCGCGCGGTCTTGATGGCGAGGCCCGTTAGCGGCAGTAGCGCCGCGGCGATTGCGCCAGCCAAGATCGGGCAGAGAATCCACGTGCTGAGGATCTTGGTTGTCACGGTCAGATCAGTCTGAATGTTGTTTGAAAGATTCCAGCCGATTAGTGCCCCGACAATGGCTTGGCTAGTGGAGACCGGCAGACCTTTTCGCGTCATCAGAAACACGGTGAGTCCGGCGCTGGCGCTCGCGATGCTGGCTTCCCGAAGTGAATCGATCGCGGCCAGCTTGCCCAATGTTTCTGCTGGTCCGGCGCCGCTGATCACCGCCCCCAAAAGGATGCCTACACTGCATAGGATCGCGGCGGTCTTAAACCGGAGCATCCGGGTGCCGACGGCGGTTCCGAAAACGTTGGCGGAATCATTAGCCCCAAGGGCCCATCCCAGAAATAGCCCACCGGCAAGAAAGACAAAAAACAGAGGTTCCAATTGAGCGAGCTCAGATACGGCGTTTTATTGCGCTGATTGCCAGTTGATCGGCAATATCCTCCGCCTGATTAGCGATTGCATCAATTCGCTCAACAAAGTACATCAATTGCATTTTCTCGGCGAGCTCTAGATCGCTCCCAAAAATATCGCGAACCAGAGGCGTGCTGATCTCATCGGCACGAGTCTCCAAGTCGGCAACCGATTTAGAACCCTCGCGCACGGCCGTATGGTCAGCAAAAAACGCGCGGGTAGTCTTGATTAAGGCCTCAGAGCATTCGACAGACAGTTGAGTGAGAGTGACAAAACCGTCCTGGAAAACGTGCGGAATGATCGGGCGTTGAATCGACAGCCGGAAAAGATTGGACTTATATAAATTGGTGACCCTATCGATATTTTCCACCAGCCAAAGTACATCGCTCCGAAGATCAGGGATAAGCGTGCGGGTATAGAGCTCGGTCTCGATAGTGCGACGAAGATCATCACCACGTTGCTCAAGGACCTTCATATCCTGAAAACGCCTGGTGAAGGCGGCAGATGCTCCCTCGGCCACGTAGGTATTGAAAGAATCGATGAAGAGACGGCCGGCGTCTAGGACCACGCCCAGAAACTGGTCGACCTGCTCCTCCACTTGGCGGCTTGTTTGGAGAAGGCGAGTTTCGCTCTTGAGGAAGTCTAAAAAGCTCATCTTTTGAGGTCAGCTAACCCGTGGTTTCATTCTCAACCGATCGAGAGATCTCGGTCGATCCTATTTTCCTTAGAGGTTGAGGGGTAGGCCCAAAACAACTCTGAAGCCCGTGAGATGAAATCGGGGCGGTGGATCTATGGGGTTACAGTTGCCTGCTCCGAGATCAGCGTCTATGATGATCCCGCGCAGAGTAATAAGACTGTAACAAAAAACGTATAACGTCGTACTGCTTTTTTGGGGTAACTACCCCTTAATTCTTATCGGAGGACATTATGAAGAAGTCGTTTTACCGCGGTGGCTCCCTGGTCGCCGGGGCATTGCTTGCGATGGGGCTGGTTGGTGCTACCCAGGCGGCGACCGAGTTGACCGTTTACACGGCAGTCGAAGCCGAAGACCTTAAGAAATATGCGGCCCGATTCAACGAGGATCACCCGGATATCAAGATTAATTGGGTTCGGGACTCGACCGGTATCGTCACGGCAAAACTGCTGGCGGAAAAAGAAAATCCCCGCGCAGATGTGATCTGGGGGCTGGCAGCAACGAGTCTGCTCCTTATGAAAGGCGAGGGAATGCTTGAGGCTTATGCGCCGAAGGGCTTAAACGCGCTCGATCCCAAATTTCGTGATAAATCAAATCCGCCGACCTGGACGGGAATGGATGCGTGGGTCGCGGCGATCTGTGTGAATACGGTGGAGGCAGAAAAGAACAAACTGCCGATGCCGACCTCCTGGAAGGATCTGACTAAGCCAGTATACAAAGGTCACGTTGCGATGCCGAACCCCAACTCATCAGGGACGGGATTCCTTGACGTCTCCAGCTGGTTACAGCTTTTTGGAGAAGAGGGTGGCTGGGCGTACATGGACGCACTGCATCAAAATATTGGCCATTACACACATTCAGGATCCAAGCCGTGCAAACAGGCGGCAAGTGGCGAGGTAGCGATTGGTGTTTCTTTTGCCTTCCGAGGTGCGAAATCTAAAGCCTCTGGAGCGCCGCTTGAGGTGATCATTCCAAGCGAAGGCATCGGCTGGGATATGGAAGCGACCGCGATCGTTAAAGGCACTAAAAACATGGCCGCCGCAAAGACGCTTGTGGATTGGTCAATCACCGAAAAAGCCAACAAGATGTACAACGAAGGCTACGCCGTTATCGGAATTCAGCGGCTCGCAAAGCCGGTGGAGCATTTCCCCGATAATATTCCTCAGGCGATGATTGACAATGACTTTGAATGGGCGGCGAACAACCGCAAGCGCATCCTGGCTGAGTGGCAAAAACGCTACGATTCAAAATCTGAGCCGAAGAGTTAATTGTAGTTAACTCCTTCTCGCGGCCGGTCACTGCGAAGTCAGGACCGGCCGTTTTTTTTGTGTAACAATCGGACGATGCGATTTCAGGCGGCGGCGGTAGAAGGCTTTTACGAATCAGGGATGACTGATGGCAAGCGTGTTCTTAAAAATCGATAGCTTGACAAAAAATTTTGGAAGCTTCACAGCCCTTCGCGACATCTCGCTGGAGGTCTTCGAGGGGGAGTTTGTCTGCTTTTTGGGTCCGTCCGGATGCGGAAAGACCACGCTGTTGCGCGCCATTGCCGGGCTCGACATTCAGACCCAGGGGCGTGTCGAGCAAGCTGGGCAAGACATCTCGGTTCTACCCCCCTCCGAGCGGGATTTTGGAATTGTCTTCCAATCCTATGCGCTTTTCCCGAATTTAAGCGTCAACAAAAATGTGGCCTATGGCCTGGAGAGTCGGCGCAGCAAACGTGAGGAGGTTGACCAGCGGGTGAGCGAGTTACTGGCGCTCGTTGATCTAGCCGATCAGGGAAAAAAGTATCCCTCTCAGTTATCTGGCGGGCAGCAGCAGCGCGTAGCTTTGGCGAGGGCGCTGGCCACATCCCCCGGGTTATTACTTCTTGATGAACCGTTATCTGCTCTCGATGCAAAGGTTCGCGCCCATCTCAGGCAGGAGATCAAGCGCCTCCAGAAACGTCTGGCGGTCACAACCATCATGGTGACGCATGATCAGGAGGAGGCGCTCACCATGGCTGACCGGATCGTGGTTATGAACCATGGCGTTATTGAACAGATCGGGACGCCTGAACAGATTTACGCCACCCCCGCCTCTGCGTTCGTCGCCGAGTTTATCGGCACCATGAATTTCGTATCGGCGCTTGCTACAGGGTCCGGGACCTTCACGCATGCCGGGGGGTCCCTCGACGTCAGTGCAGACGGGTTGAAAGAGAGCGGACAGGTCCGCCTCGCGATACGGCCGGAAGATATCTATCTTTCTCAAGGGACCGATACCCCGCGACTGAATCAGGTCGTTGGCGAAGTGACTGCGGCGGAGTATCTTGGCGCCTTCGTACGCATCTCGCTGGCGCCGGAAGGGTGGGAGTCGACATTACAGGTCGATGCCTCAACCGACCGGGCAGCGGCATTGGGAATAAAGGTAGGCGCCCCGGCATACGTGGAATTACCGCCGGAGAAAATTCTGGTTTATCCGGAAGCTGTGTGATGGCCGTAACGCCATCTTCACTGAGCGCCCCCGTGCGGCCGCTAAAGCCAAAGGCGAGCGCAGACGATCACGTCATGCGCTTGTTTATCCTGATGATCGGGCTGTATTTGGTGATCGCGCTGGCGCTTCCGCTCTATGCGATGTTCTCAAAAAGTGTCTTCGACTCTGAAGGCGCATTCGTGGGTTTATCGAACTATTTAGAGTACTTTAGAACCCCCGCGCTTGTTTATTCTATTCAAAACAGCCTGTTTATCGGCGTCATAACGACCGTGATCACGGTTAGCGTGGCCTTCGTGCTCGCCTACGGATTTACCCGCAGCCGAATGCCCGGTAAGCCGATCTTTAAGACGATCACAATGATCCCGATTCTTATGCCCTCGCTTCTTCCGGGTATTGCACTGATATATCTTTTCGGTCGCCAGGGCGTAGTGAAGTGGATGCTTTTTGGCCATGACGTCTACGGACCAATAGGGATCATCATATCTGAGGTGTTTTTTACATTACCCCATGCCCTGATTATCATCGTTACGGCGTTGTCCATTGCGGACGCGCGTCTTTATGAGGCCGCCACTGCCTTACGGGCGGGTCCGGTGCGGATCTTCTTCACGGTAACGCTCCCCGGTGTGCGCTACGGGTTGATCAGCGCGGCGTTTGTCGTCTTTACCCTCGCGGTAACGGATTTTGGCGCGCCCAAAGTGATCGGTGGAAGTTTTAATGTGCTTGCGACCGATATCTACAAGCAGGTCATTGGCCAGCAGAATTTCCAGATGGGTGCGGTGGTGTCCGTCGTGTTGCTGATCCCGGCGGCGCTCGCATTTTTCGTAGATCGATTGGTTCAGAAGAAGCAGGTCGCGCTGCTATCCGCCAGGGCCGTTGCGCTTGAGCCAAAGCCCAATAAGCGATTCGATATGATCATGATGGTCTACGCGATTATTGTGAGTATATTCATCCTAGGGATTCTCGGGATGTGCCAGTTTGCTGCGCTCTTTAAATTTTTCCCTTATAACCTTTCTTTTAGTCTGAAAAACTATCAGTTCGATCTGATGGACGGAGGGGGCTGGGACAGTTATTTCAACTCCATTGAAATGGCCACCTATGCGGCCGTGTTTGGAACCATCATCGTATTCTATGGAGCGTATCTGGTTGAGAAGGGCAAGGGGCTTGGGGTCATCCGCGGCGCGTTTCAGTTTCTTGCGATGCTTCCAATGGCGGTGCCTGGGCTGGTGTTGGGTCTTGCTTATATTTTCTTTTTTAATGCGCCCTCGAATCCGTTAAACGTGCTGTATCACACGATGACCATTCTGGTGATCAGTACGATCGTACATTTTTATACGGTTGCTCACCTAACAGCGAGTACGGCTTTAAAGCAAATGGACGCGCAGTTTGAGTCGGTGGCGGCATCGCTTAAGCAGCCGTTTTATCGCACGTTTTTGCGCGTAACGGTCCCGGTATGTACACCGGCAATTTTGGATATCAGTATTTATTTGTTTGTGAATGCGATGACGACGGTATCCGCAGTTGTATTCTTGTATTCTCCGCACACCACATTGGCATCGGTCGCGGTGTTGAACATGGATGATGCCGGTGACATCGCGCCGGCCGCTGCAATGGGAATGATGATCTTTTACACGGCGGCCGGCGTTAAGATATTACATTATCTGTTGAGTCGCGGGATTGAGGCCAGGACGCAAGCCTGGCGCATTTCCAGTGCCAATTAGTTGGAGACTATGAAATGAAGTATCTGCATACCATGGTTCGTGTCACCAATATTGACGAGTCGCTTGATTTTTATTGCGCCAAGTTGGGCCTTGAAGAGGTTAGACGGTACGACTCGGAGCAGGGGCGCTTTACGAACGTCTTTTTGGCGGCGCCGGGCAATCATGAGGCCCAGGTGGAGCTCACCTATAACTGGGACCCTGAAGAGTACAGCGGCGGTCGGAACTTTGGGCATCTCGCATACCAGGTTGAGGATATTTACGCGCTCTGCCAAAAACTGATGGATGGTGGGGTGACTATCAATCGCCCGCCGCGTGACGGTCGGATGGCGTTCATACGATCGCCTGACGGGATTTCGGTTGAGTTGCTACAGAAAGGGGAGGCGCTCGCGCCTGCCGAGCCTTGGAGTTCCCTGCCCAACACGGGCGCGTGGTAGCCAGCCGACGCGTAATCAAACGGCGGTATTGGTTTGCAAAGCCCAGGACTGCCGCTGGAGATTAATCACGTCTCGCCAGGCGGCTTCACTGGCGTTATCGGGATGTGCTGTTGTCCTGGCCGAATCGAGCGACATGTTGATGGCATTCAGAGACAGCGGGATCTCGAAGAGGACCTCCTGATGGTTAAGGATTGGTCACCCGATCAGGTCATATCGCTCGTGGAATTTCACGAGTTCGAAGGTCTAGGCGTACCCGAGTTACCGAAGCGATTCGAAAGCGACTTCAATTGGCTGCACTGGCCGATTCGGGATCTTGGCGCACCATCCGACTCGAGCAGATCTGTCGCGGCTTTTGCTAACTGGGAAGAAGCCTTAGTGTCAGGCAAGCGGCTTCTTTTTCACTGCGCGGCGGGCCTCGGTCGTACCGGCACGCTCGCCGCTCGACTTCTCATCGCGACGGGGGCGAGTCCGCATAGCGCTATTGAAGCCGTTCGATCAGCTCGACCGGGAACGGTGGAGTCACCTGAGCAGGAACGCTTCTTAATAGAGTCAGCCTAGCTCGGTCGGTGTTATCTCCTCGACGGACTCTATAAGCACATCCGCATACGGCCGAAGCTGGGATTCACTTCCTGCGCCGCCCAAAATACCCACACTAAGGCCCACGCCGGCGTCTTTCGCCATGGCGAGGTCGCTGACCGTATCCCCGACCATAATTAATTCCGATAGCGGGAGCGACCGCGAGGCGGCAAGCTCAAGAAGCACTGCAATATCAGGTTTAACCGGGCCGTTGTCGTCGCCACACCGGATATCCAAGAGCAGGCCTCCAATCCCAAGCCGCGCGATCGCAGATTCTGTGGCGGCCCGGTTATCCGTGGTCGCGATACCCAGAAGACAGCCTGCATTTGAAAGCGCTTCAAACGCGCTACGTACATTGCCTCGCGCGATGATTTCATCGTCGGAGGGTGCGGCGGTCATTTCTGGCGACATGTGAGATTTGGTCAGTTGGCAGGCTTCATCCCAATTGAGCCCAAACTGAAAGAGCACGCTCGCAACGATCGTCGCGAACTGGTGTAGTGGGGCGGTAGCGAGAGGTCCTTGACCGAAGGTTTGACCGGTTTGGGGATCGTAACCAAGAGCGCGATACAGGTGATCGAGGAAATTATTATCAAGGGCGCAGATATCTTTCAGCTTTAGCGCGCCCCGCACGAGCCGCGGGCCCCAGATCTTATGAAAGTCGATGAGCGTGCCGTCTTTATCGAAGACGATATAGCGCGCATGAATGTGTTGATGACTAACCTTAAGTGGGACTGATCCCATTGCTGTTTGCACCGTTTTTATTGATCAGCGCCTGCAGCTCAGTCTAGCCCAGGTAGGTGTCAGGTTCATGATAGGACACAGAAAAAAATCGTGTTACATTCGCCGTGGCTTCTCAGAATAGGGTCGTAGCTGACGGGTCTGCCCGCTCGATTCCGAAGGCCGTTAAAAGGTATCTCTCATTAAACACTTACGAGGATGATATGAAAAAGCGAACAGGTAGGGGGGCTGCACGCGGCCTTCTGATTGGGGGGGCTGTTGCTCTCATGATGTCTGGCGCGGCATATGCCGATCCGATTACCGTCGTCTCTTGGGGCGGCACGTACGGCGCAGCGCAGGATAACGCGTTATTCAATGATGCATCAAAAAACACCGGTATTGAGATTAACCGCGAGTCCGGCGCGAGCATGTCCAAGGCATGTTTGCAGGTCGAATCAAACGCCGTGACTTGGGATTTAGTGGTTACCGGTTCTGGGGGTGCTGCAGCGGCCGCAGCCAAGGGCTGTCTCGAGAAGATCGACTTCAATGTGGTCGATGTCTCTGACTTTTACCCGAACACCTATACCGATTACTGCATCGGGTCCGATGTCTTCGCGACCGTGATGGCATGGAATACAGAAAAATACGGCGCGCCGGGTTCGCCAGGCGCTCCAAAGTCGTGGGCAGACTTTTGGGATGTAAAGAAGTTTCCCGGCACGCGCTCCTATCGGGCCAACAGCGTGGATGGCGTTCTTGAGCCAGCCCTGATGGCAGACGGCGTGCCCGCGGACAAAGTCTATGAAGTGCTTTCCACACGCGAAGGCATGGAGCGGGCGATCAATAAGATCCGTGAGCTGAAGCCCCACATTGCGGTGTTCTGGGAGTCAGGCGCTATGCAGGCCCAGCTCATGAAAGACGCCGAAGTCGACATGATCACGGGCTGGAACGGCCGCTTTGACAACGCGAAGAAAGACGGCGCTACTGTCGGGTATACCTTTAATCAGGCGTTACTGGACTATGACTGTTTTGCCATGCCGAAAGGCGCGCCGAATAAAGATACGGCTATGAAGTTCCTGGCGGAAGTATCCAAGCCGCAGTATCAGGCAAATCTCCCGTATCACATTACCTACGGCCCCACCAATAAGAAGGCCTATGAGGTCACGACGGCGCCTAAAGAGTTGATTGAAGCGCTGCCTTCACATCCGAAGAATGTGCCCTTTATGCTGCCGGTCAGTCTGGACTGGTACGCCAAGCATCGCGCTGAGGCACAAGAGCTCTACATGGAGCTTCTGACTCAGTAAGTCAAAGGCGAGACGGCTATGTCGGGCACAGGCCCGGCATAGCCTTTTCTTTTTTTAAAAAAGAGATTTATACGTGGATAACACCACCGCGCTTCCGATTTCGATTCGGAGTCTGACGAAAAAGTATGGCGATTTATTTGCTTTAAAGACGGTTGACCTCGAGATTCGTAGCGGCGAGTTCCTAACGCTGCTTGGTCCCTCTGGGTCGGGCAAGACAACCTTGCTGATGGCTATCGCGGGGTTTAATCGACCCGACTCGGGCAGCATTTTTTTTGGGGATGCCGAGATGGTGCTTACGCCTCCCCACAAGCGTGATGTGGGTATGGTGTTTCAGAGTTACGCGCTCTTTCCGCATATGTCGGTGGCGGAGAATGTAGGTTTTCCGCTGAAACTACGCGGGATAGCTTTTGCTGAGCGAAAAGCCCGTGTTGAGGAGGCGTTGGAGACGGTCCAGCTATCCGGTCTTGGCGAAAGGGGGATTGATCAACTCTCGGGCGGACAGCGACAGCGCGTAGCGCTTGCGAGGGCTTTCGTTTTCCGCCCGCGTATCTTGCTGATGGACGAACCGCTGTCTGCGCTCGATAAAAAGCTTAGAGAGCAGATGCAAATCGAGCTTAAGCACATTCACCGGCAGCTTGGCGTCACCACCGTATATGTGACCCACGATCAACGAGAAGCGCTGACGATGTCAGATCGGATCGCCGTCATTAATCATGGCGAACTGGCTCAGGTGGATACGCCGGAAGCGATCTATAACAAACCGTCGAATGAGTTTGTGGCGGATTTTATCGGCGAGTCGACCATGCTGCCACTTACGCAGGATTCCGCCGGACGACTCACTTTTGGCGAGTCTGTTGTAGCCAGCGAGGCGCCTGATCCAAGCCACAACGATTGGAGTCTGGTGATACGGCCTGAACGGCTTCGCGTGCTTGCTAAAGACGCCTCGGCGGGTGATCAGCACGTGATGTTTTCAGGGACCGTCACCGAGGCGGTTTTTCAGGGTGACACAGCGTTCGCGCTGGTGAAATTAAGGGGTGGCGCCACGCTAACGGTGCGATTTGGGACCGGCGCTGTCTCGGAGGGGTCGCGCCTTGAGGCGGGGCAGTCCGTTTCCGTAGGCCTGATACGCGAAGACCTTATTTTGATACCAAGAGAGTCGGCTTAGTGAGGCGAACGATCTCAACACCAGGGCAAACGCAAGCCTTGAACGAGGTCGCGCTCTCGGGCCAGGAGCGGCGTGAACAATGGACGCTGCTCGGGCTGTCAACGCCGGCCATACTGGTAATCGCTATTGTGGTTCTGGTACCAGTGGGCTGGCTTTTTTATCTTTCGTTTGTAGGTAGTGACGGACAGTTTTCGCTTGAGCACTACAAAAAGATGGTCGAGTACAAATCCTATGCTCGTGTCTTTATGACTACATTTCAGGTCAGTCTGCTGACCACGCTGATCTGTATTGTGCTGGGTTATCCGCTGGCCTATTTTCTTGCCCATCTACCGGGCCGCTGGACGGGTCTATTTATGCTTGCTGTGCTGTTGCCGTTTTGGACCTCGCTGCTTGTGCGTACCTATGCCTGGTTGGTCTTGCTTCAGCGTAAGGGGCTTCTTAATGACCTTGCCATGCAGATTGGCCTGTGGGACTCGCCGATAAAACTGGTCCATAACATGACCGGCACATTGATCGGCATGGCGCATATCATGCTGCCGTTTTTGGTTTTGCCGCTGTACGGCGCAATGAAGAAGATCGAGCCCGATATGATGCATGCGGCCTCCAATCTAGGCGCATCCCCGGTTCGTTCATTCTGGAATGTGTATTTTCCGCTCTCGGTATCAGGTCTTGTGGCCGGTGCTCTGATCGTATTTGTTCTTTGCCTTGGCTTTTATGTCACACCTGCGGTGCTTGGAGGAGGGCGGGTGGTCATGGTTGCAACGCAGATCACCGCCATTCTTGAGTATCAATTTGATTGGGGCGCAGCAAGCGCGTTAGGTGTGGTGCTGCTGGTCGCTACCATCGGAGTACTTTATCTGGCGGGTCGCTTTTTCAAGTTCGACTCAGCGCTTTTTGGCAAAGGTTAGGCAGAGGCAGCACACGATGAGTTGGTGGACGCAACCGGCGACACAGACCCAGATTACCCATGGCGATCGCTTCTGGCTGTACGTCACAGCAGCGATCATCATGCTGCTACTGGTGATTCCCACTTTTATCGTGGTGCCCATGTCATTTTCCGATTCTCAGTATCTGGCGTTTCCGCCAGAGACGTGGTCCGTCCGCTGGTACGAGGAATATTTCGAGTCGCGCAAATGGATGCGGGCAACGGTCACATCGGTGCAGATTGGCGTATTGACCATGCTCGTCGCGACGCCGCTGGGCACCATGGCCGCTTACGCGCTTTTTGTGTCGGGCCATCGTGCCGCTCGAGCTATATTCATGCTGCTGATCACGCCGATGATCGTGCCGGTGATTTTGATCGCGATCGGTGCGTTTTATGCTTTCGGCCGTATTGGGCTCAATAACTCGATCACGGGCTTGGTGCTTGCCCACACGGCGATGGCGGCACCGCTGGTTATGATTCTGATTACCGCTGCTTTGCGGTCATATGATCTCAATCAGGAGCGCGTCGCGCGCAGTCTTGGAGCGAGCCGGGTGAAGGCCTTTTTTTTGGTTACGCTGCCGCAGATCAAATTTTCTGTGGTAACCGCGGCGTTGCTGTCGTTTCTGACCTCATTTGACGAGGTGATTATTTCGATTTTTATCTCGGGTGGAAGCAACGCGACGCTCACCAAGCATATGTTTGCGGCCCTTCGGGACTTTATTGATCCCACAATCGCAGCCATCTCCACGATCATGGTAGCTGTGTCGACCGTGCTGCTGCTAACGACTCAGTTTATCGGCGGCAAGAAGCCCTAGATCGTAGATCTCAAAAACCTCGAGACCCCTCTTATTGCGAGACGTGCTGGTTAGTCTTTCCCGCCACCGTCAACCTGATCGCTTGTCTCCAAAGGCTCTTCCTCGCCTGAGTCCGAGATTCCGGATGTTTCCTCGTCTGGCCCCGACGTTTCGTTTGCGCCTTGGCGACCACCTTTCTGGTCCGAATTGCCGTTGTTTTTATCCTTGCTCGCGGGAGCGCTACCTTCAGACTCTCCATCGTTTCCGTGTGCCTGATTAATGTTGGTAACGCCGTCATCCTTTACGCACTTATTTCCCTTCCAGGTTCCGCCTTCATTGGCGCAGGCTTCCGCTGATGCATTGGCATTGCGGCAGCCGCCTTTGCCGTTGCCCAGCGTGGAGTCCCAGACGATGTTGCCGTTTGAGCCGGAGCAGGAGCAATCGGGGTAAATGCCTGATGCTTTATTATCGATCGAGCTGCACTGCGTTGGTGCTGGGCACTCAGGATAAGGACCTGAACTGCCGTTGGTGCAAGCCAGAGACTCAGGTTTGATGCAGTTGCCGTTGCTATCTGAGATATACCCTTCGGCGCATTGCTCCGGCAGAAGCACACACTCTCCGCTGGCATTTTTCTCATAACCGTCTGGGCATGTCAGGATGAGATCGCAATCCCCGGAGGAATTGGGTTCATAACCTTCGCCGCAGGTAAGAGGTCCCGCAACGCAAGCTTGTTGTGTTTGACTCCATGATGTCCCTTCAGGGCAGGAAGGGGGGAGGCACCGACGGCCGCCGAGTATTGTCGTCCATCCTGCTGGACACTCAGCTTCTTTCTGTTCG
>RGTL01000111.1 GCA_010025385.1 Gammaproteobacteria bacterium
TCTCCACGGCGGCGTGGATCCGTTCCAGGAGTGCATCATCGCTATAGGGTTTTTCGATGAGATCAAAAGCGCCCTCGCGCATGGCTTGCGTCGCCATCGGTACGTCGGCGTGACCGGTCACCACGATAACCGGGATGGTCGGGTCAATAGCCCGGAGGCGGCGGTTCACCTCAAGGCCATCCATGCGGGGCATACGAACGTCCAGAACGACGCAGCCGAGCCTACCGGGTTCATAGCGGGTCAGAAAATCCTCCCCATCGGGATGCAGCTCGCTATTGAGCTCGGCCGACTCCAGCAGCCAGCGCAGCGACTCGCGAACGCCGTCGTCGTCGTCAATGACAAATACTGTGGTTTCGTTAGCCATTACGGATGCTCAGTGGCAACTCCAGTATAAAGGTTGCGCCGTCAGATGAGGTGATAGCTTGCAGAGTGCCGTTATGCGCCCGCGTGATGCTTCTGCAGATGGATAGCCCAAGCCCCATCCCTGAATCTTTAGTGGAGTAGAACGGCTCGAACAATTGCTGGAGGTCGTCTGTCTGAAACCCGGGTCCGCTATCCTGAATTTCCAGTCGAAAGACATCCTGATCCACTCGAGATCGGATTTCGATTGCGCCTGAATCCGGCGTCGCATCCGATGCATTTCTCAGCAGGTTGAGAATCACCTGTTCAATCTGAATGCGGTCGGCGGTTATCCAAATGGGATCCTCGCCTAGTGTAAGTGTCAGGGCGATGCGCTTTTGGCGAATCTCGGCACCGCACAGCCGGGCGATATTTCGGATGGCTACGTTGATATCAAAAGGATGCTTCTCCGGTGTGCCCGTTTGGAGCAGATGGCGTAGATGCTGGATGATTTCGGTGGCGCGACCAATGCTGGCCGCGACCTGCTTGAGGCCATTTTCGATCTCACCAGGATCCCTTCGGTTGGCATGCAGGCGTCGAAGCGTGCCGTTTACGTAATTTAACGCTTGGGTCAGAGGCTGATTGATTTCATGAGCCAAGCCCGAGGTCATTTCTCCCAGGGTGCTCACACGCGTCACGTGGCTGAGTTGAGACTGATGCCGTGCGTTCTCGTCTTCGATGGCTTGCTGGATCATCTCAGAAGCGATGAACTCACTCATCAGGTAGATGATTTCGCGATCTTCCGTTTCCAGAATTCGTTCGACGTCGTAAAAAACGATCGATCCTGCCTCGTCGATCGCGGTTTTTACCGGAATCGTGATGATGCGTACTCCACTGTGGCCAGTGGATTCAGTAAGTTCAGATGACCCTGGGACGGCGCGTTCTGCCACGGCGCGAATCTCGGCTTGAATCGGTTTGGACAGCCTGGGTTCTGTCAGTGAGTCAGTCGCGATGGTGTCTGGTGGAGTGCCAGTGAACAGCGAGGCGGTTTTCGCATCGAGATAGGTTCGACCCAGCACGAGCAGACGCTGGAGACGCTCCGGATGACTCACTTGCTGGGCGACGGAAATCTCATACAGATCCTGAAGCGCCTGTCTCGATCGCTCAAGACGCGCCTCGATCCTCCTGCGTTGCTGGATATCCTCGCTCAGCGCCCGGTTGGCCTCGCTTAAGGCGATTGTGCGCTCAGCGACCCGTCTCTCGAGGGTATCGCGGTGCTCCGCAATCTGAATCTGGGAGACGCGCAGACGTCGGTTCGCTCGATAGATGATGGCGGTCGTGACCAGTAGCGTCATCAGAATGATTAAGGCAAATAAAATCTCGTGTCGATAGACAGCAAGCGTGTCCCCGAACGATAGCGGCCTGATCTCATAGGGCGTCAGGTGCAGTTCCCGAAGCAGGGCATGGACTCGTTGGTAACTTAAGGGGATGGTCCAACCATTAATTCGAGCTCCAACCGCGGCGGGGTGATCCGATGGCAAATTCAAAAGGGCCTGGGCGACCTGTTTGGAGAGATCGTTGGGTGTGTTTCTCAGCTTGGCAAGTGGCCACTCCGGATAAAGCCGGGTACTGCGCAATAAATCAAAACCGGGCGAGAAACCCTGCAGGTTCAACACCTTGAGCTCGTTAAGTCCGATGGCACCACTGGCGATCAGTTTCTCAATCACACCCGTTCTGACCGTGCCGGCGTCTACCTCACCTGTGCGCACGGCTTCCACAATGGCATCCTGCGGGAAACCATAACGTTTTAGTTGCTGTGTATTCTTGAGCAGATCAACCCCGGCCTGGCGAATTTCGCGATAGGCCATTTGGAAACCACCAAAGGCGGCGGCCGACACGATGCCAAATGTTTTTCCTTCTAGGTCAGCGAGCGTCTGGATATCCTCGCGATCGCGGCGGGTAAAGATGACCGCGCCAAATTCGTTATGTGGATGACTGCCGTGGTCGATCTGAAGGGTGAGCAGTCTGGAGACGCCGAAGAAGTGCTCAAGGCGAACATACTGACCGGGATTGGTTAGAACAAAATCAATTTGATTGTCTTCAACTGCGCTCCGAAGCGACTTGAGGTCATAGGCTCTGATCTCAAACGTGATGCCCTCAATTTTTTCGGACAGGTAGTCAGCGGTAGGCCGCCATCGATTGAAGGCCTCGGCCGGCCCCTGAAACGCGAGCACACCAATCGCCCTCAGCTCCTCTGCGGACAGTCTTGGAGACCATAAAGCCAAAAGCGTAAGGCCAAGGATGATCGGGAAGCGGTTCGTCACCAGAGGTTTCCGTTGGTCAGATCTTCCACTATGCTTAAGCGCAAGAATGAACGATACCACTGGCTGAGTCGAATCGAGTAACGATCGGCGTGGATGATCACGGAGGAAGGATGCGATGGCGGACGAACTCTGGCAATTGAGCGCTTGCGATGCCGCAGCGGGGATTCGGGAGCGGCGTTTTAGCGCCGAGGCGCTGATCGAATCGGTGACGAACCGAATTCGCAGTCACAACCCCAAGCTGAATGCCATCGTGCACGACCTTACGGATCAGGCTCTCGAGGACGCCCGGTCGGCTGATCGGCAGGTGAGGGCTGGTGAGTCACTTGGACCTCTGCACGGCGTGCCGGTGTCCATCAAATCGAATGTCGATGTAAAAGGCCAGCCGACCCCAAACGGGCTGCCCGCTTTTGCTGATCTGATTGCGCCTGACGATTCGCCCGTGGTGTCAAACCTGAAAAAAGCCGGCGCTGTCATTATTGGACGAACCAATACGCCTGAACTGTCCATGCGGTTGACGACGGATAACCCCTTGTTCGGTCGAACGCTCAATCCCTGGGATGAGGAGGCGTCCCCGGGAGGGTCTTCAGGCGGTGCCTCGTCGGCCTGTGCGGCGGGGTTTGGGCCCATCCATCACGGCAACGATATTGGCGGGTCGTTGCGATGCCCGTCTTTTAACTGCGGTCTCTCGACCATCAAACCCACCTTTGGTCGGGTGCCGGCCTATTTGCCTTCGGCACAGGAGGAACGCGGTCTGCTGGCGCAGCTGATTTCAGTGCAGGGGCCTATTTGTAGAGAGGTGGCGGACGTTCGGCTTGCCCTCAGGGTGATGGCGGGCGCCGATGCCAGAGATCCCTTCTGGATGCCGGTGCCGTTTGAAGGCTGGCCAGCGCCGTCGGGGCCGATTCGGGTGGGCGTGACCACAGAGTCGTACGGCCATCCGGTTCATCCGGAAATTGTTGAATCGATAGATCGGGCAGCGGGCTATCTTTCTGATGCTGGCTACGCCGTCGAGGCTGTCACTACGCCCTCGGTCGATGATGCGGCGCGAGACTGGTTTCGGTTTCTGGGAGCCGAACTGGAAGCCTTTTTGATGCCGCTTGCCCGCGCGCATGGCAGCCAGACCGTTCAGCAGATTTTTGAGTGGTATTTTGAGATGGGACAGATCGCGGATCCAAAGGCGTACCAGGTGGGGATAAAGGCGCGCTCGACCATGACGCGCCGTTGGAATGAGTTTCTTGAAGCGACCCCTCTCGTGCTCTCCCCTTATTTTCTGCAGCCTACACCGGACTGGGACTGCGACCAGCGAAGTCTTCAGGCTACTCGAGAACTTTTTGAGGCGGCCATTTACAGCACCGGTATCAATTGGGTCAGCCTTCCGGCCGGGGTGACCCCCATCGGCATGGTGGCCGGCCGTCCTGCCGGGGTGCAGATTATCGGACGACGTTTCCGCGAGGACATGATTCTGGACGCTATGCAGGTTATCGAAACTCGTGTGGGTATCCTCACACGGCAGCTGTGGGCGAGCGACGCCTAGCGTTTTGCCCGACTCACATGATCAGGCGTGGTTCTCCTCAAGCCGCCGGGTTTCGAATGATGCCGGCGATGTGAATTCGATCAGCTCGAGATCATCAGAACAGGCAATCTCGTCGTGCACAATCCCTGCGGGCTGTAGGCAGCTGTCACCCGCCTCAAAGGTAAATTCGCCCTGACCTTCGTAGGTGAAACGTATCCAGCCTTTGAGGATATAAATCATCTGGAACTTAAGGTCATGGACGTGAGGCCCGGTATGAGGAAACTCTGTCACGGGCTGTTTTACGCGGATCACGTGCGCGTTGTACTCGCCGTGGGTGGCAGCGCTCACCCCCAGATCGCGATACTCAAAAAACTTCCTAAGCCCCTGAGTCCATTTCGCCTCGTGTGCTCGAGAAGCGCAGAATTTCTGTGTTGTTTTCATGGTTTTGATTCCAAAACGCCGACCGGCGCTTGAGCATAACCCTAAAGCAGGCGTGGGTCGAACGTTTCCGTGATGCGACGGGCTGTCGCGGAGCTCTTGAAAACACAGAAGTTGGCCGCATCTTGATTGCATGGAAAAAGAGAACCCAAGCCCATCGTCCAGCCAAGTACCCGCGTCGATCCTGCAGTCTGTGGTGGTTCGTGATGCCGTGCTGACGGCTTTTTCATTAACCGGCAGTCTCTCTGCAGCTACCGCGCTGTGCTCAAGCCTGGTGGATGACGAACTGCCAGAGGTCCATCAGGCGGCAGCGGTATTGGCGCGTTTGCATCAGATTGCGATGCATCGACCCAAGCACTAAGGTCTATCGAATCATGTAGACCTTTTTGACGGTCTTGAGGACTCGGCATTGACCGCTCCAGCCCGCCGGAAAGAAGGCAACAGTGTCTGGCGTAATCTCGGTTGTTTCGCCGCTGTCTGATGTGTAGACCGCTTCGCCCTCGAGGAAATGACAAAACTCATCGCGGGTGACTTCACAGGCCCATGTGCCGGGCGTACATTCCCAAAACCCGCACTCCGATTGGCCGTCGGGCCCCTTATGCAGCAGCGCGCCGCGCGTGGTCGAGTGACCCTCGATCATGGTCGGGGGCGATCCCCAGTCGACCAGAGCGGTCTGCTTAAGGGGTTCGCGAAGAGCGGATATTGTCTTCATATGGGATAACGGGTCAGAGGTGGTAGTCGCGCTCCACGCTTGCCACGCGGATGCGGTAGTTGCGAAACATTCCGACGTTTTTGGATTCGTCCTGAGCCGCACGATGTTCGGCAAACTCGCGCCAGGCTCTCACCGCGTCGAGGTCTCGCCAGGTGGAGATGGAAACGAAGCGTCCGGATGTATTTACGCTCTCAAAACGCTCCACGCTCATGAAGCCGTCGATTTTTTCGACTTCGCTCCGCAGGGCGCCGGCGAGTTCGAAGTAGCGGTCGACGTACTCAGGCATGGGCTCGAATTCAAAAACAACGATGACCATAAATCCTTCCCGGGCGTTTGCTGCCTGCAGAGAGGCTTGTGATATCGTGCGAGAATTCTAACCCTAACGGGTGGCACGCATTGACTCGACCTGTTCGCAGCACGAACTTTCTTAGACCCGTATACCGACTGGGTTGGCTTGTGATCTGGAGCAGTTGGCTGGCTGCAATCGTCCTTGGCGTGCCTGCTTGGATGCCCCACGATGATGTGGTCGGCTGGGGCTTTGTGTCGATAGCGTTTACCTTAATGGCTTATCTGCTGCATCGCTGTTGGGATTGGTGGGTGGTGGGTCGGCCGTTTACTTTCAGGAGATAACGATTGAGCGAGCTGCCACTGTTTCATAATTTTGATAAAGCGCCAACGCACGTCGCGCCCTTCAGTCATGCGGCTGAGGCACACGGGTGGATCCAGCTTACGGGTCAGATGCCAACGGACCCGAACGATGATTCAGCACCCCTGCCCGCGGGTATCGTGGCTCAGACGAGGCGGGTCATGGACAACCTCATTATCGTTTTAAACGAGATGGGGCTGGATTTGAAAAATGTTTTCTCTTGCCGGGCGTATCTGACTCATTTCGAGCGAGATTATGAGGAGATGAACCAAACCTACCGAAGTTATTTCCCGCCCGACCGGCTGCCGGCACGCACCTGCATAGGGGTAACCGGACTTGCGCGAGGTGCGCTGGTCGAGATTGATATGGTGGCGCTTCGCGATTAAGCG
>RGTL01000112.1 GCA_010025385.1 Gammaproteobacteria bacterium
GATCTCCTTGGAGCGCTAAACAAACAGAATGTTTTCGTCAGCGTGCGCGGCGATTCATTGCGTGTGACGCCGCACCTGTACAACGACGAGTCTGATATCGCTCAATTTTTGAAGGCCTTGCTTCCTTTTACGGATCAACGATAGCCGCCTGTGGTCTTTCAGCCATGACCGATCTATCCGCCCTTCTGCCCCAACTTCAGTGCCAACGTTGTGGATTTGTTTCCTGCGACGCCTATGCAGATGCTATGCGTCTTGATAAGACTCCCGGAGACCGCTGCGCACCCGGCGGCTCGAGGGTATTGCACGAGCTCAATCGGGCACTTGGACAACAAAACCGTGAAGTCGATCCTTCCTATTTCCATGAAACCATCGCCCGGGGTGTGGCAATTGACGAAAACAGTTGTATCGGCTGTGCGCTTTGTATCAAGGCCTGCCCTGTAGACGCCATCGTGGGCTCAGGAAAGGTGATGCACACCGTGATATTGGAGGCGTGTACAGGGTGCGAACTTTGTCGACCGGTCTGTCCGGTCGATTGCATCACACCCACGTCCGTTTTTGAATTCGACTCACTTGATGAGCTTGAGGAGATCGCGACTCGAAAGCCTGCGTTTAGAAAACAATGGCTACGTCAACAGACCCGGTTGCAGGGCCGCCAGACCCCAGTCGTCGTCCCAGTAGATGATCGATCCGAACGGCAGCGGCAGATCGAAGCCAGCGTCGGTCGAGTTCGCGCAAGACGCCGGACAGACTCCCTGTAGGACGCCTCAATGAGTCTCGCAAAAAGGGTCGAGTTTTTTTCGCGTCTGTCGAAAGAAAATCCAAATCCCCAGACAGAGCTTAAATTCCGGAGTCGATTTCAGCTCTTGATTGCGGTGATTCTCTCTGCCCAGGCAACCGATGTCTCTGTAAACAAAGCGACTCGAACCCTTTTTCGCGTCGCCCCCACTGCGCAAAAAATGATTGAACTGGGTCTCGCCGGCATCAAAGAACACATAAGGCACATAGGCCTTTTTAACAGTAAAGCCGATAACATTCTTAAAACCTGTCACATCCTCAAGGAGCGATATAAGGGTCGCGTACCCAGAACCCGCGCTGAGCTTGAGGCGCTGCCCGGCGTCGGCCGAAAGACCGCGAATGTAGTACTTAACACGGCCTTTGGTGACGAGACCATCGCGGTAGACACACATATCTTCCGTGTAGCCAACCGCACCGGTCTTGCCCGTGGACACACTGTACTCGCCGTGGAAAAAAAGCTGCTGAAAAATGTTCCGCCCGGGTTTCGAGCAGACGCCCATCATCTTCTGATCTTACACGGCCGCTATGTATGCAAGGCCCGGGCCCCGCTCTGCTCGGCATGCGTGATATCGGACCTGTGCGCTCACTTTAAGCGCGCCTGACCGTTTAGCGTTGCTTCTGGCGTAGGGTTTCGAAGAGTGCGATCCCGGCCGCCACGCCGACATTAAGACTCGGAAAAGTCTCGACCGAGGGAACCTTTATGAAGGCATCGCAATGCTTCGCCGTCAGGGTTCGAAGTCCATTTGCCTCGGAACCAAACACCCAAGCGATTCGCCCGCGCAAATCAAAATCGAAGAGACTCTGCTCCGCCCGCTCTGATGCACCCAGGAGCCAGAAACCCGTCTCTTTGATCTCATTCAGCGTTTGGGACCAGTTGCCAACCTCAAAAAGCTCAAGATGATGGGTACCGCCAGCCGCCACGCGCAGCGCCGCCGGCGTTAATCCGGCGCCCTCGTTCGCCGGTATCACGACCGCGCCCACCCCCGCAGCTGCGGCTGATCGCAAACAGGAGCCAAGATTGCGGGGATCCTCGAGGCTGTCCAAGATCAAGATCGTGCCATCCGCTGGCGCTGCCCGAAGCCAATCCCTGAACGCCGCTAGATTTTGGGCTGGCGCTCTCGCCAGGAGACCCACAATACCCTGATGTCGAAGTTCGCCTGCCAACTGATTTAAAACGTCTTTTTTTGCTCGATGGAGCTTCACGCCTGATGCTTGCGCGCGATCCAGTATCGCTGCCACACGTGGATTGTCTAATGAGCCGTCGTGAACAATCTCGGCCAGACTCTGATGACGGGATTGAAGCGCGCTCTCAACCGCGTGAATCCCGCAGAGTACTTGCATTCGATCTGTACTTTTTCTTGTCATGATTTTAGCGACTCCTAGGCCTGACTTTCTTTCGACCTCTGCCGACGGCCGTCGGTTTAGCATTTCGGATGAAATCAATTCGTGCCAAGTCAACGTCTGCCGCGGCGGCTTTAACGCTTATCGAATCACCAAGTCGAAACCGCTCCCCGGTCCGTCGCCCAGAAAGCGTAAGCAGGACGGGATCAAATTCAAAGTAGTCCTCGCCTAGCGTCGAGATATGCACTAGGCCCTCTATCGGTACAGAGCGAAGTGTGACAAACAATCCGAACGACGTCACGCTTGAGATCTGTGCGTCAAACACCTCGCCCAGATGCTTCCCCATCCATTGCGCTTTTAGGGAGGCGATCGCGTCCCGCTCGGCACTCTCGGCGGCCCTTTCGGTTCTCGAACAATGCGCGGCGGTCTCCTCGAGTTCGCGCTCAGACAAGGCAAGAGATCCTAAGCGGCTAAGCCCAAGGCGATCTTTGAGTAATCGATGCACGATGAGATCCGGATAACGCCGAATAGGCGACGTAAAATGCGTGTAGGCAGCGAAACCCAACGCGAAATGAGCGTGAGGCTGTGCCGTGTAGCGAGCTTGGGCCATGCATCTCAAGATGAGCGTCTGTAGCCCCTGAAAACCTTCGCCTTTTTTTCGGATCGTTGAAAGGCAGTGGGAGAGGTCACGGCTACTGGGCGCCTTCCCGCCAGACAGTTTTACGCCAAATAACCCCAACACCTTACGAAGGCCTCGAATATCTTCCGGGTCAGGGGGCTCGTGGATACGATACATCCCCGCTGACCCAACGCGGTGAGCCAGTGCTTCAGCCGCGCAAACATTTGCGGCCAACATGGCTTCCTCGACGATATGCGTGGACACTCCCCGAGGTTCCGTCCAACAGGTATCGATCCATCCTTGTGCGTCGAATCGATATTTGCTCTCCGGAAACTCGAAATCGACACTCCCCCGCAGATGCCGCCTCACAAGCAAAGACCGAGAAAGACTTTCTAGCGCTCGCAGATTTTCCTGCACCGCTCGCCTTTCACAGGCGCCAGACTCGTTCGCTCCGGACAGAAAAAGATCCACTTCACGATACGTCAGACGCGCGACCGAGCAGATCGTCGCTTCAAAGAACTCACTTGACACTACCTCGCCTTGGTCGTTGATTTCCATTCGACATATGAATGCCAGACGATCCTCGTTCGGTCGCAAGGAACACAGATCGTTTGACAGCCGCTCGGGCAGCATGGGGAGAACGCGATCCGCCAGATAGACAGAGTTACCTCGAGTCCTGGCATCAAGATCTAGCGCGTCACCCGCCTCCACCCAAAAAGATACGTCCGCAATCGCCACATCGAGGAGAAATCGATCTTTGTCGATGCGGCAGTACAGCGCGTCATCAAAATCTTTCGCGTTCTCACCGTCGATGGTGACAAACGGCAGTGACGTCAAATCGACGCGCTGGGGGTCTGCGGGCTGAAGGCGCTTCTGATCGAACGCTTCCAGGAGCGCGGGGGTGAGCTCGTACGCGTCGATAGGTAATCCGTGTCGCTCTATCAGCCCCTCGATCAGCCGCCCAACCGGCCCCATGTCCTCAATCACCTTAACGATTCGCCCCGTCACCTGATTCTCATAAAAAGGGTGCGATAAACGCTCCACCCAGACCATTCGACCCGTTCGCGCCCCGAGGGTATCCCCAGGCAAAATCCGGACGTCTTCTGTTTGCCAGTGGCCATTGGACGTCACCACGCCCCCTTCGGGTCGAGCCTCAAAATGTCCCAACGAGAGCGCCGCGGCTGGGGCAAGTACGATGACGACCGCTACCGCAAAGGAACGGCTTCGGCCCCGTTGTTGCAAACGACATAGCACCCGGTCACCCGGCAGGACACGGCGCGCCTGTCGCTGGGATACCGGGTATTCATTTCCTTCCTCGTTTCTGAATACGCACCGACCCTTGGCGTCTGTCAGGATCTGGCCGACACTGAGTCCGCTCGCCCAGTCGATGGAAAATCGACCCTCCGATGATCGAAGGAGAACCCCTAAGACTACGAGCCGCGTTAGACAGTCAGTCAGACGCCCGTCGAGGTTGGGTTGAGCGCTTAAGCTCTCCTTTAATGTGCTCTGGGAACAAGATCCCACGCGGGCTAACATGCTGACCATGGCAGCCTCTAACCGCGCGGACTCAGGCAAAAGGTCGGGCGTCTTGGAGGTCACCGGGCAACTATACTCGAGGGCTGAGTGGTTTAATTGATTGACAACCTTGACCGCAATCGGTAAGGTCCGCGTCCTTGATCTATACCGCTTTTCCCACGCGTGGTTCGTGCGCGAGGATCCTGTGCCGAGGTGGCGGAACTGGTAGACGCGCTAGCTTCAGGTGCTAGTGGGGGTAACCCCGTGGAGGTTCAAGTCCTCTCCTCGGTACCAATATAAGAAGACGCTGCTTGCGGCGCCTGCAAAATGCGCTTTCTCCGTCCTGGCAGAGACCGCTCTCGGAAAAAGTTGTCCCCGAAGTAAGACTCTGGAAAAACGATCAGACCAAGGGGCTTGACGCCGTCGCCCAAGCACTCAACTAATCCGAATCAAATGGATCTTTGAGCACTAACGTATCCTCCCGGTCCGCACCCGTTGAAAGGATATCCACGCGAACACCCAGAAGGGTTTCAATCCGCTCTACATAAGCCCTTGCCGCCGGCGGCAGCGCCTCCATCGACTGAGCGGAGACGGTAGATTCGTTCCAGCCAGGCAAGGTCTCGTATATCGGCTCACAGGCCGCAAGGCTCTCGGCATCCCAAGGCGGACTGTCTATAACCTCTCCGTTTAAACGGTACCCCGTGCATATACGGATCTGAGAGAGACCATCCAGGACATCGAGCTTGGTGATGCAGAGCGAATTAACGCTATTCAACCAGCACGCCTGGCGTGCCAACACGGCATCAAACCATCCGCAGCGACGCGGGCGGCCCGTGGTTGCTCCGAATTCGTGACCCTTCTCGGCAAGGTGCGCGCCATCCTCGTCAAACAATTCCGTGGGGAACGGTCCCGACCCCACTCTCGTTGTGTACGCCTTGACGATCCCCATCACCGTATCCAACAAAAGCGGTCCCGTCCCACTGCCACAAGCGGCCGCCCCCGCCGTCGTATTTGAGGAGGTAACGAAAGGATAGGTTCCCTGATCAATATCAAGCAAGGTTCCCTGTGCGCCCTCGAAGAGAATACTCCCTTGCGTCCCGCTCACTTCCCGAAGCGCGCCCGCGACATCTCCTATCATCGGGCCGAGTTCCGCCGACCAGCGCTCCACAAGGGCCACCACCGACCCCTCATCGACCGCGTCGGACTTGAATCGCTCAGTTAACAGAAAATTATGGTATTCCAATAACGAACGCACCTTCTGAACACAGACACCGACGTTGAGAAGGTCCCCGACACGAACACCGCGGCGAGCAATCTTATCCTCATAAGCCGGACCGATGCCTCTGCCGGTCGTTCCGATGGCGTCGTTTCCACGCGCCCGCTCGCGGGCCTGATCAAGAGCAACGTGGCTGGGGAGGATCAACGGACAGGCAGGACTCCGGCGTTGTGCCCCCCCTGGAAGCGAACGACCGCCTGGCAGCGATCGGTAAGCAGGTCGACGATCTTCCCCTTCCCTTCGTCACCCCATTGGATGCCAAGGACGACGACATTTTTTGACATGACCTTTAATTCGTCCGATTGAATACGCGCTTTACGACCACCCTGCCAAGAGCATAGGGCGAATCACAAATAGGATCGGCTAGAACCTAGGCTCGCACGATTGTTAGTAGTGCGAGTCCGATGACCACTGTTGCCAGCCCCGCGATCCTTAACTGGCGATCGCCCAAGACTTTGAGGGCATCAGCCAGTCGCCGATAACGAGCCGGACTAACAAACGGAATAATCCCTTCGATAATGAGCACGAGGGCCAGAGCAGCGAACAGATCCTGCCAATCCACCCCCTGATTCTAATCGACAGGTGCGGGGGATGCCTGTTTGAAATAGCGGAAAAATTCCGAGTCGGGCTCGATCACAAGCAGGTTATCTGGGCTCGCAAACGTAGCGCGATAGGCGTTCAGGCTCCGATACATTCGATAGAACTCACGATCACGATTAAATGCGTCGGCGTAAATCGCGGTGGCTTGCGCGTCCCCTTGACCCCTTACTTCCTGCGCCTTCTGCTCGGCCTCGGCCAGGATAATCGCCCGTTG
>RGTL01000113.1 GCA_010025385.1 Gammaproteobacteria bacterium
TCTTCCATAAATTTAGGCTCTGTTGATCATTGTTTGTCGGTGTACGTTACGCTCACCACTTTAAGCAATTTGGGTCATGGGCTCAACGTTATGAATAACAATGAACTGTGGCGGGCTAAATGAGCCCAGGCAAGGTCGGTTTTCGAGCGGTGGTCACCGGTACCGAATCCACCGGAAAATCCACGCTGACAGCTGAGCTGTCCGCTTTTTTTGGCTGCTCGTTCTCGCAAGAGGCGGCACGACTTTACGTGGAAGATCATCGACGCCCACTGACAGTGGATGATGTGGAACCGATTGCCTCTCAGCAGCAGGCACTCCTTCGATCCGCCATGGCGTCTGCCGAAGAGCTGGTCCTTCACGATACGGATTTATGGTCCACCGTTATCTACGCCGATCATTACTACCGGTTTCGATCCGAGCGCCTCTTGAGCAACGCGCGGCAGCTCTCGGCGGATCTATACCTCTTGTGCGACATTGATCTACCATGGGTTGCCGAACCTTTTTTTCGGGATCAGGGCAAGCCGAAGGAACGGGACGATCTACACAATCGCTTTGTTGACCTGCTCGATCGAGAGCAGCTGTCATGGTGCCTTATCCGCGGCACGGGCGAGTCCCGAACCCAGTCAGCTATCGAAGCGCTTACCATGGCCTTGAGGCAACGAGCGCACGCGCGTTAATTCGATTGACTTAAAAAACCGCACGGTCTACAGTGCCTTGGCTATCCAACGGGGTGTCCGGCAAGAGGCCGGGCTGAGAATGACCCGCTGAACCTGACCCGGATCATGCCGGCGGAGGGATGTGGATAGTGGCCTCGCGGCCCCTCCGCTCTTCGATCCTCGAAGGAGTTAACCGATGATGCTGCCGCGACTGTCACCCACCTGGTCCTTTCTGTCGGGCGTTCTCTTGCTGATCGCTACCGCGACGAGCAGGGCCGACGTTCCTATCCTCACCGTTTATACCTATTCCTCGTTTGCCTCTGAATGGGGTCCGGGCCCCCTCATAGAACCGGCCTACGAGGCACACTGCGGATGTGATCTTAAATTCGTTGCGCTGGAAGATGGCGCGGCGTTACTGGGGCGACTGAAGCTTGAGGGGGCACGCACTTCAGCCGACGTCATCCTCGGCCTGGATACCAGCCTCACGATGGAGGCCATGGATACGGGCCTCTTAATGCCTCACGACATCGACCTGAAGACCATTGCGTTTGCGACCCCATGGAACGATCCGGTTTTTCTTCCCTTTGATCTAGGCTATTTCGGCTTTGTCTATGACAGCGAGTCTGTCGGGACGCCCCCGGCCAGCCTGAAAGAGTTGGTGGATAACCCCGATTCTCCCCCGATCATCATCCAGGATCCCCGAACCAGCACGCCCGGACTTGGACTGTTGCTCTGGATGCGTAGCGTTTTTGGCGACGAGGAGATGGCGGCATGGGCTCGTTTATCGCCACGCATCGTCACCGTGACAAAAGGATGGTCCGAAGCATATGGTCTTTTTCTGGAGGGTGAAGCGCCTATGGTTCTGAGTTACACAACCTCGCCGGCGTATCACCGACACGTTGAACAAACCGATCGCTTCAAGGTCGCTATGTTCGATGAGGGACATTACCAACAGGTCGAAGTCGCCGCGCGGGTAACGACCTCCACTCAGCCCGAGCGCGCTCAGGATTTTCTTCGCTTCATGCTGTCCGATGTTGTGCAGCAGCTCCTGCCGACGACAAATTGGATGCTACCGGCGGTACGGACGAATCAAGCGCTGCCAGAGGCGTTCTTGGAGGCGGAGTTGCCCGCGCGGATCTTGAGTTTCACGCCTGACGACGTGAAGACGAATCGAAAGGAGTGGATCAAGCGCTGGCTAGCCGCGGTCGAACGGTGAAGGCCCGATCTGCCCAGACAGGCGTCTGGGCTCTTTTGCCCGGCGCTCTGAGCCTTGCCGTTTTGCTGACGCTCATGGGCGGCGCACTGGCGGCCATCTTCAGCGTTGCGCCGCCCATCCGGCCCGTGGCAATTCTTCAGGATCCCTATATCGGGAAAGTCGTCCGTTTTACGCTCTGGCAGGCCATCTTATCCACCACGCTGAGCGTGGGTCTTGCCCTGCCGGTCGCGCGCGCGCTGGCCCGCCGTGATCAGTTCCCCGGCCGGAGGTTGCTGGTGACCTTCCTGGGCCTGCCCGTGGTTATGCCGGTTATCGTCGCCGTCCTGGGACTGGTCGCCGTCTACGGCAAAAGCGGTTTGATCAACACCTGGGTCGCTTACCTTGGTGGTGAGACCGCGCTATCGCTATACGGGCTCACGGGAATCTTAATGGCCCACGTTTTTTTCAACCTGCCTTTGGCTGTCAGACTTTTGCTGCCGGCCTGGCAAACCATTCCTGAAGAGAGTTGGAAACTGGCGTCCAGCCTGGGCTTATCAAGTCGCTTACTGGTGCGCTTTATTGAATGGCCAGCGATCAGCCCCTTCTTACCCGGTGTCTGCCTGATTGTGTTCCTGCTTTGCTTTACCAGCTTTGCCGTGGTGCTAACACTAGGCGGCGGGCCCGCCAGCACCACTATTGAGGTGGCCATTTATCAGTCTTTGCGCTACGACTTCGATCCGGCACAGGCTGCCATGCTGGCGTTAATTCAGTTCACGCTTTGCACGTCAATCGCGCTCGTTCTGGTCAAGTGGATCCCCTTGCTGGCCCACTCCTCCGGACGGCGAATCGACGCCCGTCATCGACCGGATCTCAAAAACCCCATTGGGCGTACCCTGGACATCTCGCTTATCCTCACGACCGCCTGCTTTTTGTTCATTCCTGTTCTGGCGGTATTTATCCACGGCATTCGTGGGCCGATCACATCAGTCATCAGCAACCCTGACTTATGGTGGGCGGTGCTTCGCAGTCTGCTCATTGCTCTGGGCGCTACCGGCACCGCGTGCGGGCTTGCACTGGGTCTTGCGCTGTCTGCCCGCTTTCTGAGGTTTTCGCTTCGGATGCCTCGCGCGTCAGAGATGTTGATCCTGATGGGCTCACTCAGTCTCGCTATTCCGGCCATGATCATCGGCACGGGTTTATTTATTGTGCTATTACAAGCCGGCGCGCTGGATCGCGGCACACTGCTGGTGATCTGCGCAGTGAACGCGCTGATGATTTTGCCTTACCTTATTCGCAGTATCGCTCCTACGCTCATGCGCTCCGGCCAGGAATACGACCGCCTGTGCGCCCAACTGGGACTAAGGGGCTGGCCACGCTTTCGGGTGGTTGATTGGCCCGCAATCCGCCGCCCGATCGGCTTCTCACTCGGCATCGGCGGGGCACTGTCTTTTGGCGACATGGGCGTTGCGGCGCTTTTTGACACCCAGGGCGACACCACCCTTCCGGTCTTGCTGTTTCGCCAGATGGGTGCGTACCGTTTTGATGAGGCTTCGGTGACTGCCGTTATCCTGATGCTGTTGAGCGTGTCGTTGTTCTGGCTGATCGACCGATCGGTAGGCCGATAATGTTTCTCGAACTTGATGATGTCGAGTTCTCTCTGGGCCACTGGCGACTTCAGGTGTCGCTGTGTCTTGAGCAGGGCCAATGCCTTGCGCTCATCGGCCCCAGCGGGGCCGGGAAATCGACGTTGCTCTCGCTGATCGCCGGATTTGAAACACCCTCTCGCGGGACCATCCGGATCAACGGGGACCCTGTGAATCAACTCGATCCGGCATTCCGTCCTGTCACCATGATGTTTCAGGAAAACAATTTGTTCAATCATCTGAACCTCTACGACAACATTGCGCTTGGCTGTCACCCGGGTCTGAAGTTGAGCGCGTCGGACAAAGACCGTATCCATATCGCGATGACTGCGACCGAGCTGACTGCAATCGCCACCCGCCTGCCGGCCGATGTCTCGGGCGGTGAGCGCCAACGCGCCGCTCTGGCACGCTGCCTGGTTCAGGACCGCCCGCTGCTGCTTCTGGACGAGCCCTTTGCGAGCCTGGACCCGCGATTGCGTCATCAAATGCACGCACTGGTCGATTCCCTGCGAAAGGCTAACGAGCTGACGGTGATTGTGGTCACCCACCTGCCAAATGAAATCGCACCGCTCGCCGAGACGACGGCGTTCATGCACGACGGCCGGGTTCTGGAACATGGCCCGACCGTCGAACTGCTGGCCGACCCCCAGCATGCGGAGCTGAATCGCTACCTGGAGTTCACACAGGCGCATTACACTTACGACTTCTAAACAAATTGTTCTGAGAACGTTGCCATGCACGTCCGAGCGGTTGCCCTGTTTTTACTCTCTGCGCTTTCGCTTTCTGCCTTTGCTGATGGGGGAACCTGTTCCGTGAATCTTGATTTCACCAAACGCTATCTTGCCAGTGACGAATCGGTCCGTCTGTGCGATGCCTATTCCGATAAAGTCCTGTTGATCGTCAATACTGCCAGTTATTGTGGTTTCACATCCCAGTTTGAAGGTCTGGAAGCGCTTCAGAAAAAATACGCCGATCGAGGGTTTTCGGTTCTGGGCTTTCCATCGAATGATTTTTTTCAGGACCCCCGCTCGGAAGAAAAAATTCGGGAGTTTTGCGATCTCACCTATGAGGTCAAATTCCCCATGTTCGAAAAGTCCAAAGTGGCCAAACGGCATGCCGAGCCGCTTTACGAAGCGCTGGGCAAAGAGGCCGGGCAGTTTCCCAAGTGGAATTTCCACAAGTACCTCCTCGATAAGCAAGGTCACGTGGTTGGCAGTTTTGGACCCACCGTGGCACCCGACAACGGCGAGCTGATCGCGAAAATCGAATCCCTGCTTTAGCCTTTGCTGTGGTCCGGCCATCGGCAGTTAACATAGCGCCATGGCTACAGCGTCTTACGATCGGCGGGTTGTTTTTACGGACTTAGACGGCACGCTGCTTAACGCCGATCAGGCGCTTGGTGAAAAAAATCGCTCGACGCTCATTGAGCTCGCGTCGCGAGGCATCACTCGTGTTGTGATTACGGGTCGGTCGCTGCTCTCCTGCGACCGCGTCATCGACCCTGACTTCCCGATTGATTTCCTGGTGACCTCTTCTGGTGCCGGGATCTTCAGGCACCAGCCACGAACGTTATTGCACCACTTTGGACTTAGCCCGTCTGAGATTAAAACGGCGGTGAAGGTGCTTCAAACGCTCGAGCTGGATTTCATGCTTCACGATACGGTCCCGGATAATCACCGCTTTCGCTGGCGGCGCTTTGGCGCTGTGAATTCTGATTTTGACCGTCGACTGGCGCTCTACGCGGGACACCACGAGATGCTGGATCCTGCGGCGCCTTTACCATCGGCTGGGGCGCAGCTTCTTGCCATCAGTCAGGCATCATCCGCTACTCAGCAACACGAACTGCTCCGCGATCAGTTGCCTGAGCACCATGTCATTCGTACCACGTCCCCGCTCGATCATAAATCGACATGGTTTGAGATTTTCCCCAAGTCGGTGGGCAAGGCGCAGGCCGCACGATGGATCTGCGAGACGTTGAGACTCGACGCCGGATCCGCTCTGGCCATCGGTAATGACTTTAATGACGTCGATATGCTTCGTTGGGCCCCCATCGCGCGAGTGGTGTCAAACTCACCCAAAGCGCTGACGGATGAATTTCCCACGGTCGCGGACCATCAGCGAGCCGGTTTCAGTGAGGCCGTCGAGGCCTGGCTTCGTCAGACGGCCTAGCTCCGAATCACCACAACAACTCGCCCTGGATGAAGGCGCGGGCGAGGTCTGAACTCGGCGCATCAAAAAAGCGGTCGGTTGGCGTATGTTCGACCAACTGCCCGTTGTGCATGAACAGCACATCGACACCAACGCGTCGGACCTGACCCAAATCATGGGAGACCATGACGATACGAATCTGATCTTCATCCATCTCGCGAATGATCTGCTCAACCGACGCCGCTGCCGCAGGGTCGAGATGCGCCGTTGGCTCATCAAGAAAAAGGACTCGCGGTTTGAGCGCCCACGCCCGAGCCAACGCCAAACGCTGTTGCTCCCCGCCCGACAGAACTTTCGCGTCCCGCTCAGCGATATCCCATAGACCCGTCCTTTCCAGCGCCCACTGCGTCCGCTCCTGTCTTTCTGGCTTGGGCACCCGACGAACAGACAGGGCGTGCTCCATATTTGCCTTAACCGAGCGACGCAGGAGTATCGGTCTTTGAAAGACCATGGCCTGAGCCCGACGTTGCTCATCGACCTCACCCCCTGCCCAACGAATCACACCAGACGTTGGTGTCAGCAATCCATGGCAAAGGCGCAGCAACAAGCTTTTGCCCGCGCCGTTTGGACCCACGACGCAGGTCGGCCCTGAAGGGTGTAACTTAAAAGAGACGTTATCGATCAGTCGCTTTTTGCCGACAGCAAATC
>RGTL01000114.1 GCA_010025385.1 Gammaproteobacteria bacterium
GACACTCTCATGTCTTGCGATAGTGAATCTGATTCGACCGGGCTGTCCGATTACCTTTGCCACTTGGCCTTTCGTTACCGATCTGCGCACCGGTTCGTTCAGCGGCGGCAGTGGTGAACAGGCCTTATTGGGCGCGGCAGCCATTCAAATGGGCAATTATTATGATTTGCCGACAAGCGTCGGAGCCGGCATGACAGACTCCAAAATTCCGGATGCGCAGTACGGCTATGAAAAAGGCATCACCATCGCACTCGCAGCCCTGTCGGGCGCCAATCGCGTCTGCGAAGTGGGCGGGATGATGGGTAGCCTCATGGGCTGCAGTTTCGAATCGATGGTGATTGATAACGAAGCCGTCGGCATGATCCAGCGCACCATCCGTGGAATTGAGGTCTCGGACGAGACCCTCGGCATCGAGAATATTCACCGCTGCGCTATAGAACCAGGACACTTTCTCGGGAGCGAGGAAACCCTGAAAGTGATGGAAAGCGAATACGTCTACCCGCAGCTGATGGACCGATCGCCCACTGACCAGTGGGAGGCGGAAGGATCAGAAGATCTGCTGGAGAAAAGCAAAAAGATCAGCCGTGAGATCCTCTCCAGCCATTACCCCAACTATTTCGGACAAAAAGCAGATGCACTCATACGCGATCGCTTCCCGATAAAGATCACTGCACAAGAGATGAGCCCCGAAAGCAACCGCTGGCCTATTTAACAGTCCGCATTAACAATGGCGGGAGAAGTTCCCCTCTCCCGCCACCCTTGAGGTTTTTGTTAGTCTATGTGACTAGCCCATCAGCCCGCCGTCGTCGCGGGTAATCGATATCACCGCCGAGCGCGGCACCGATCCGCCGCCGTCTGGGAAATGACTGCCCCCTTCTTCTCCCGGATGCTGAATCCCGACGAACAGGGTTCTTCGATCTGAAGACCACGTTATGCCGGTAATTTCGCACTCATTTGGACCTACCATAAAACGCCGAATCTCCCCGGTGTCCGGGTCGCCCACTAGCATCTGATTATTCCCCTGACCAGCGAAGTCCCCTTTGTTCGAATACTTGCCATCGGTTTGAATCCAGAGCATCCCTGTACTGTCGAACGCAAGGCCATCAGGACTGTTGAACATGTTATCGGCCGTAATGTTTGATGATCCGGCGTAGGCATCGCTATGAACAGTGGGATTTCCCGCAACGACATAGAGATCCCAACTGAATGTCTCGGCGGTGTGATCTTCCGAAGCGGGACGCCACCGCACGATCTGACCATAGTTATTGCTGGCTCGAGGATTCGGACCTTCAGCAGGAGTCTCATCGCCACCCGCGTTCGGCTTTTTGCCCCGGTTTTTATTATTGGTGAGGCAACAATACACCTCGCTCTTTTTTGGATTCGCGCTGACCCATTCTGGGCGATCCATTGTCGTGGCGCCGACCGCGGACGCCGCTTGTCGGGTATGGACCGCGATTTCCGCTTTTGATGCCATACCGGTTGCTGCCGGAGTCAGCTCAATCCATCTTCCTGATCCGTTGTTATCAAACTTGGCCACATAAAGGGTTCCATCTTCCAGTAAGTTGCTGTTGTCCGCGCCCTGCGAATACTTTGCAGCAGAAACAAATCGATAAAGGAACTCCCCCCGCTCGTCATCTCCCATATAGACCACGACA
Source organism: Gammaproteobacteria bacterium (assembly GCA_010025385.1). Classification (GTDB taxonomy): domain Bacteria; phylum Pseudomonadota; class Gammaproteobacteria; order Arenicellales; family UBA868; genus UBA868. The sequence continues at coordinate 1,656 of RGTL01000114.1, forward strand.
TGACCATTATGGGCAATCACCAATTCAGCGTTCTCATGTTTGAACCGTCCGAGCGCGGTCCGCTTCTTTGGCGTAGACGTTGGATCGAATGGATCAATCTCAACAATATATCCAGCGCGATTGACCTCGTTGGGATGTTTGGCCACGTCGAAACGATCGTCCGTAGTTACCCAACCGTAACCCCAATCCTTGTCCTTTATGCCATAACGCTTATGTTCTTCACCTAGCGCCGCTGGATCGCTGGCTGAAAAATATCCGTTGAAGTTTTCTTCACAGGTCAAAAAAGTGCCCCACGGGGTCCGACCATTACCGCAGTTGTTCCAAGTCCCCAAAGAATACGTGCCCGTCGGATCGGCCGATGTTTTTACCCAGTCAGAACCACGTGCCGGACCGGTCAGCTCCATGAGGGAATCGGGCGTGATTCGGCGATTTAAATCTGAATCTAGGACGCGATGCCAGCGACCGTCAGCCGATCGGACAACCTCCATCACCGTCACGCCGTGAGCGGCCTTCCCTTTGCGCACATCGTCCGCATTTTCCGGAAGCTGGCTCTCGCGATTCCCGTAAATGATGGGTCTATTGGTGTACTCGTTATTCACAGCGAGAACGGTGCGCCCACCCTTCGCAAAAAAGGCCATGCCGTCGTTGTTGTCACCAAACGCGCGCTCCTGACTTGCGCCGGTTCCACGGGTCTGCTGATCAAATACCGAACCGTCGCTCCATAGCGGATCGCCCCATCGGACTACAACATCCCAAGAGTAACCCCTGGGAACTGTGACGGTATCCAGGCCATTCGCGACAACCGGTTCGAACTGCAGGCGGCTCGCATGACCGGACGCGAACGCGCGTGAGGGAAAGGATCCGACTCCAAGAACAAACGAAGATACCCCAAACGCAAGTCCGGCGCCGATGAAATGTCTTCGGCTGAGCGCATTGGTACTCAACACCTCGAACTCGGTTCGCTCGAGGTTCTGCGCTCCGATATCTTCTTGTTCCTCAAAGGCCGCCATCAGCGGGTCGTGAAAAAAAGAATTCTTCTGGCTCATCTTATGCTCCAACGCAAAGCGGTAATTAGGTTTCAGGGCGCACCATCCGATGCGCCTAGCACCGCAATCTGCGCGCGCCTGAAGTCACGAAGATGAAATGCGTGTTTCAAATTAATTACAGCAAAAACTTTTGCACTATAAGGAACTTAGTTTGAGCCCCTAGACGACGCTATCCAGAGCGATTGCCCAGATCACCACAAATACGGTGATCAAACTCAGACCGCGCATTATCCAGCGCTCTGCGGCGGTGCCCGCCAGCAGGCGGACCACGACCGCGCCCCCAGCGCACCAAAGGCTGTGAAAAACGATCTGTACGGCCAAGAAGGTTGTGCTGATCACTAGCGTCTGCTCCCAGAGACTGCCCGACGAGGCGGGGAAATGTCCGTAGGCAAAGACGAGCATGGCCCAGGCTTTGGGATTAACAGGATGCACCGTCAATCCTTTAAAAAAAGATTCCGGCCGCGCGAGTTGTCTCTCACCGAGCAAGAAACCAGACATCCGTAATGCCAGCCAGATCAAGTAACCCACGCTGACAACCTTTAATCCGATCAGCAGCTCCGCACTCATCATCATCAGATTCCAAAGACCCAGCCCAAGCAAAGCGTTGATAAAAAGTTTTCCTACAGCGACCCCCGCAACAAAAGGAACGCTTTTTAGAAAGCCAAAATTTGCCCCGGACGTCATGAGCAGCATGTTGGCGGGCCCTGGCGTACCGACCATAACGACCGCAAAAAAAAGAAGCGGGATGAAGTCCATCAACAGAACCTTTCGCAGCTTCCGCACACCCCCTGGCGCCCGGTTATGAAGTCACAGCCTCTCGTTTCCAAGACCCAGTGGTGTAAAATTCGGCCTCCGGCGAGATGCCGTGTTTGCCCCGTTTTTTCGATTACTTCAGGATACTTTTCGTGCACGAACGATCTCAACTTTTTGGGCTGGCCGTGGATAATGCCCTGGCCAAACTAATCAATCAGGAAGCACTTCCACCTACTGGGATTGAAGCGGACCACTTCTGGTCTGGTTTTGCCAAGATTATCAAAGATCTAACCCCAGAGAATCAGGCGCTCCTCGAAAAGCGCGCTTCACTTGAGTCAAAGATCAACGAATGGCATCGAAATCGCAAGGGCCAGTCACACGACCCTGTCGGATATCGTGCATTTCTGGAGGACATCGGGTATCTGGTCGCTGAAGGACCCGACTTCAAGGCCACCACACAGAATGTCGATGATGAGATAACCACAATCCCCGGTCCGCAGCTTGTGGTGCCGGTAAACAACGCTCGTTATGCCATTAACGCAGCGAATGCGCGCTGGGGCTCACTGTACGATGCGCTTTACGGGACTGACGTAATTCCTGACGCGCAAGGCGCGCGTCAAAGCGGGCAATACAGTCCTGAGCGAGGCCAGCAAGTTGTGGCTTATGCCAACGAATTCTTGGACACACATGTTCCGCTCAAGGACCTCGCCTACGGCGATGCAGTCGGCTTCGCTATTTCTGCTGATGGTCTTTTGGCGAAACGAGCCGATGGTACTCAGACCGGCCTGAAGGAGACTGCCCAGCTCGTAGGCTATCGAGGCGACCTCGATAGCCCATCGGCCGTGCTGCTCCAACATAACCGCCTGCACATCGAGCTGGTTTTCGATCGATCTCACCCGGTTGGCGCCATGAGCCCATCCGGCATGAGCGATGTCATTCTTGAGTCGGCTATCACCGTTATTCAGGACTGCGAGGATTCGGTCGCCGCTGTCGATGGAGACGATAAAGCCCTGGTCTACGCCAATTGGCTGGGTCTGATGCGCGGAACCCTGGCAACCCAGGTCAGCAAAGGCGACAAAAGCTTTGAACGCCGCCTGAGTCCTGATCGGGAATACTGCGCCCCAGATGGATCGACCTTCTCTCTGCCCGGACGGGCGCTGATGCTCGTCAGAAACGTCGGGCATCTTATGACAAACCCAGCGATTCTTGATGAGAATGGCGCTGAGGTGTTCGAGGGCATTATGGATGCCGTGATCACCGCACTAATCGCGCTGCATGACCTTCAGGACGCGAGCCGCGGTAACTCGCGAACTGGCGCTATGTACGTGGTCAAACCAAAAATGCACGGCCCGGAAGAAGTCGCTTTTTGCGTAAAACTCTTCGAGCATACCGAAGCGCTGCTCGGAATGACTCCCGGAACGATGAAAGTCGGCATCATGGACGAGGAGCGCCGAACCACCGTAAATCTAAAAGAATGCATACGTGCCGCATCGGATCGCGTCATCTTCATCAACACCGGCTTTCTGGACCGCACCGGCGATGAAATCCATACGGCTATGGAGGCCGGCCCGATGATCCGAAAAGCGGACATGAAGGCACAGCCGTGGATCAAGGCCTATGAAGACTGGAACGTTGACGTGGGACTGCGATGCGGCTTACCGGGGCATGCCCAGATCGGCAAAGGCATGTGGGCGATGCCGGATGAAATGGCTGCCATGATGAAAGCGAAGGGCGACCATCCCAAATCGGGCGCGAATACCGCGTGGGTCCCATCACCTACCGCGGCCACGCTTCACGCCATTCACTATCACGAGACGGACGTCTTATCTTTGCAAAAAGAGTTGGTCAGTCGTAACCATGCCAGTCTCGACGACATCTTGACCATTCCACTCGCTAAGCAGCCCACCTGGTCTGCCGAGGAAATTCGTGAAGAAGTTGAGAACAACTGTCAAGGGATACTGGGTTATGTTGTCCGGTGGATCGATCAGGGCGTGGGGTGTTCTAAAGTCCCCGACATTCGTGACATCGGCTTAATGGAAGACCGCGCGACATTGCGAATCTCAAGCCAGCACATAGCTAACTGGCTACATCATGGGATTGTTGACGATGCGCTCGTCATGGATTGCCTGAAACGAATGGCTGCTGTCGTGGATCGTCAGAACGAAACGGATCCATACTATGAGCCGATGGCGCCCGCTTGTGACGGGGTGGCCTTTAATGCAGCCTGTGACCTGATCTTCAAAGGTAGAGATGTGTGTAACGGCTACACAGAGCCGCCGCTACACCAACGCCGGCTGGAAAAAAAGAAACGCTGAGTCTACAGACGTAGACAGCAACGGCCCTTCCGCCTCAGGCAAAACGGTCGTATCGGATATCCGAAACCGGCAACCCAGCCTCGAGGAGTAAGGCAAGGCAGCTGTTCAGCATCGGTGGTGGGCCACCGAGAAATGCCAGGCCCCCGTCAAACTCACCGGGCCGCGACAGGCTTTTCGCCACGTCATGTACGAATCCGTGGTGTACGGATAACCCCCGCACGTCCTTTGATGTACCGCCTGCGGCTTCTCCCTCAGAGACTGCGAGATGGATCTGGATGTGATCCGGATGGGTTCGGGCTAAATCGGCAAGCTCGTCGAGGAAGAAGAATTCCTCGATACGCCGCGCGCCAAATACCATGAACAACCTATGTCTGGAGAAATGATCAACGCGTCGGGCCTGAGCCAGGATCGACATGATTCCCGCAATTCCAGAGCCACCGACCAAGCAAATCAGGTCGCGGGTATCACTGGGATCAAAAGTCGCCAATCCCATTGGGCCAAAGGCCTCCAGCGGCTCGTCCAGGGGCTCGCCGGAAAAAATTTTTCCAGAAAAGACTCCGC
>RGTL01000115.1 GCA_010025385.1 Gammaproteobacteria bacterium
GTCACGCTTTTGGAGATGGCATTTGCGAGCCGTTGCTCTCTCGATCTGGACATCGGTCCTGTGGAAGATCCACTTGGCATGCTGTTCTCCGAGGAGCTTGGCGCCGTGCTGGAGGTGCCGACGTCGGCACTTGCCAGTGTCCAAGACGCGTTTGCTTCTTCGGGTCTTGCGGAGTGCCTCCACATGCTGGGCTCCCCAACGCCAGGAGGCGACACATTCCGCATCTCTGCGGGCGGGAGCCTATTGATCGACAGCGCTCGCAGCCGACTGCATAAGGTTTGGTCGGAGTTGTCATGCGCCATGCAGACGCGGCGTGATAACCCGCTTTGTGCTGCCGAGGAGCATGAGCGACTCGCAGATCTGAGCGACCCCGGGCTTCACGCGGTGTTTGACTTTGACTTGCGCGTAAATCCAGCCACCCGCAGCATCTTGAGCGGTGCTCGGCCGACGATTGCCGTACTGCGCGAGCAGGGTGTCAACGGCCACATGGAGATGGCAGCCGCCTTTGACCGGGCGGGTTTCGCGGCGATCGATGTGACGATGTCAGACCTTTACGCGGGTCGGCGAGACTTGGCCGACTTTACGGGATTCGTGGCGTGCGGTGGATTCTCGTTCGGTGATGTGCTGGGCGCCGGGATGGGATGGGCTAAATCGATTCTTTTCGATGCCCGAATGCGAGACATGTTCCGCGAGTTTTTTGAGCGACCGGATAGCTTTGCGCTGGGCGTGTGTAACGGATGCCAAATGATGGCGGGTTTGAAATCGTTGATCCCGGGAGCCGAAGATTGGCCGGACTTTACGGCTAATCTGTCTGGGCAGTTTGAGTCTCGTATGGTTATGACTGAAATTCTTGATAGTGAGTCAATTTTCTTTTCGGGCATGCAGGGCGCGCGACTGCCGGTCGTGGTCGCCCATGGCGAGGGGCGTGCGTCGTTCAGTGATCCACAGGCGATCGAGCGCTTGGGTCGTGCAGGGCAAATAAGCCTGCGTTTTGTGGATAACGCGGGCCTCGCGATGGAACGCTATCCTTACAACCCGAACGGGTCGCCTGACGGTATCACGGGCTTATCTGCTGCCGATGGTCGCGTCACCATTATGATGCCTCACCCTGAGCGTCTGTTTCGAACGGTTACCAACTCCTGGTATCCCAAGGAATGGGGCGAGCATGGCCCGTGGCTTCGCATGTTCCAAAACGCCCGGGCGTTTGTCGGTTGATTTAAAAAACCGAACGATGCGACGGCTTAGGCTTCAGCCTTTTCTTTCCGAAACCGCGACTTGAAATCGTCTTTGGTTCGTTTGGCGAACTCTCGTCCTTCGCGAAGCTTCTCCGCAAATCGACTCTTTTGTTCCGCCGGATCGAAAGATTCCAGCGGCTCGCCGGATTGAAAATGCTGCGCGAAGATTTTCCCCACCGCATAGGTATAGCTGACATTAATGCCCGCGAGAGGGATTGCGACCCCCAAATACCCCAGGCCCGGGATCAGTTTTGCCAAGCTCACAAACGTAGAGGACGACGCACTCGCCAGCAGGGTGCTGATGGTTGTTCGAGCCCTTTCTTGTGAGAACGGAACGTCATAGAGTTCGCACAGTTCGCCAATCATCTTGAGCTGGATCGCGGACATTGCGGCGAAGTCAACGATCGGGACCGGGATTAGTGCGGCAGAGAATGACCAGTAGCAATAATGCCGGATCGTATTGTCTGCTGCACGGCGCCGCACAGCGTCTTCATTGTGGACCTCTTCAACTGGAGCGTGGTTGGGCTCGTCCTGTACGCTTTGTTGGGAGTCTTGCTGTGTAGATGAAGGCTGCTCATCGACTGGACTATCGTAGAGACGCCGACGAGTGCGTTTTGTGCTTGTGCCTTCGGTGCTTTTGTCATCGGGTGTGGTCATGCTTAGGAATCCATATTTGGAGTTCTGCCATTAGGGCGAAGTAGTTCGGTTAAGGCGAAGTAGTTCGGTCGTGAGAGCATGGTAGTCAGCTTGCACTTTTTTTGCTTTGGCAAACTGGAACACGGTTTTACCTTGTTCCTGAGCTTGGGCATAGGCCGAGCTGATTCGTATAGGCTGCTTTATCAACATATCGGGGTATTTGTCTTGAAGGTGTCTGTACACCGCGTCGCTGAGCTTAATACGTCGATCGTAATGCGTCAGTAAAATCTTGATCTGCGGTTTAGGTAGCCCAAATGTTTCCGCAATTGCTCCGGTTTCTTCGATCGTTAGATCTATCCCACGCAGTGAAAAATTATCTGGCGTGGTTGGAATAACCAGGGTATCCGAAGCGCAGATTGCGGATATAACCCCTGCGCCAAGCGATGGCGGACAATCGATTACCACAAGATCGTGGCCCATTGTATGCATATGAGAGCAGGCGTCTTTTATTGCAGTCTTCTGAGAAAGAGGTTTAGAAAGGTGAATATCAAGCAGGCTGTTATCCAGGGAAGACGGCAAAAGACTTAGCCATGGCGAGACTTCAATCAATATATCGGAGATCTTCGCGGGCTTATCCCATATCTCGATAAACGGCTTCACCTGGTCAACCTCATGAGGAGCCAGCATGAAAGTGGCTGATGCCTGAGCATCGAGGTCGAGGACCACAGCACGAAACCCAAACTCGCTCGCGCGAGTGGCAGTAGTAACCGCGGATGTTGTCTTTCCGGTTCCGCCCTTGAGATTGATAAATGAGATGGTTCGTCCGGAAGCGAACAGGCCGGCCGACTTGAGAACCCCTTGGGCTTCATCTGGTGAGATCAATGGATCCTCTGAAGGATCGGAACGGCCAGTATCTGATGGAGCGCGAACGGGTGCTGACTCAACAGCTAAAAGGCCGGAAACATCGGATCTGCGCAGCATAGCCTCAATCTGTCAGGTGATAATTTGGATCTCCGATCAGATCACTTAATGCCTGTTGATAGCATGCCCCAGCGCTCGTTTGTTGAGCAGCTTGTTGGGTTGCGGATTCTTCAGAGATTTGATCTTTGCGTCCTTCCAACCACTGGATCAAAGCTTCACGACAGACCTTGAGTCGTTCACGCAGGGCCTGCTGATTCACGCCAGAGCTCATGAAATCGTTGTACTGGTCGTCTGAATTCGAACTCGCAGCGGCTTTTACACCTGCCACCGCGAGTACAGCGATCACGACGCCCGATATCGTGATACGCCGAATGTAGGCCTTGTTTCTTCTCAAAGGATCTTGCTCCTCATTTTTTGGGAAAGTGCCAATTAAACTTAGCGGACACTCGTCGATTAAGAGCCGTCTTTTATTTGAGCGATATATTAACCCATGAAATTTCAGATTTATGATATGGTTTGAGGATATAAACCACCATCCTTAGGGAGAAAGCGATGAAGGCTCATAGGGCCAGATATTCCCGGTCTACCGCGGTCTCGTTTATATCTTCAGCCGTCTTGGCTGCATCACTTTGTTCTGGCGCCGCTTATGCAGGCCCAGCACAGTGGATGCCCCTTGTTCCGCCTACCGATACGAAGGTATTTGTGTACGGCTTTGCGAGGACCGGAGTGCAAAAACAAAACAGCGATGTTGCTGTGGTGGATGGCGACTCCTCGCTTGGCTTCGCTGCTCAAGCTAAGTTGGGTGATGATCTTGGCGCTATCGCCGTATATGAGAATAGTGTTTGGTCTTCTGAGGGTTCAATCGTCACACCGGCCCTCTGGTATACGAAAAATCCAACCAAGTTTGCATACGTCGGGCTGAAAGGGAGCTGGGGAGCAGTTACATTTGGTTCGCAGTGGGCCCCACTCGCCGGCGCGATAGGAAACTATGTCGATAAGTCCCACTACTACGGAGGACATGGATTTGTGGGTGGGCAATACCGCATGGCTTATTCGACGGCTTATCAGCGCTGCTTCGATCAGCAGTGCTACAAGGCCATCTTCATGGATGTGCAGCTCAACGATTACGAGACTGGGAGCATCGATCGAGCAACTATTGCCGGAAATTGGCGCTTAGGAAATTTAGTGGTCGGGGCGGCGTATCAGGATCATGGCGATGACGACTATAAAGGCGTCTCCTTTCAAATGCCCATCCGCATATTTGGTTATGGCGCAGGCGTGAAGGTCCAGAGCACTAAAGTAGGAGTAGCGCGCCGCGATCTGGAAAATTACAAGGTGATACTTGCCGGGGGTTATAGCAGTACCGAGCAAACCGGAGATGGCTGGGACGTTAACCTGCAGGCGGGAAACTGGTGGTTTGACTATTCAGAAGACCAAACAAAGACGCCGCGTATCGTGGTTGACTACCTTTACCCCATTAGCAAGGAGTTCGCTCTGATTGGCGAGATTATGAATCAGGAGTCGGACCGACGCGGCGTGTTGCTCATGTCGTTGGATTTTTAGCGATAAAAGAGCCCTTTTTTAGGGCCTGCTTGAAAGAAAGAACCAATACGGTAAACTTTGTATAGCCGAAACAACTACACAGATGGAGACGATTCATGACTGAAGAAGCGGTAACGGAAGTGGTCGAGATGAGTAACGAGGAGCGGTTAGCGAAGGCGAACGAGACCGTCAAGAATTACGCGTACGGTACCGCAGCGGTCGGCGTCATTCCGGCACCCGGGATCGACCTTGTTGGAATGACGGCCGTTCAGCTAGCAATGCTGCATAAGCTTTCCAGCATCTACAACGTGAAGTTCACGAAATCTCTTGCGCGAAATGCGATCGCGGCGCTTATTGGCGGCGGAGTGCCTTTCTTAACCGGGGCGACTGTCGCGAGCGTCGTCAAAGCTGTGCCTTTCGTCGGTGCGTACGTCGCAGTGCTGACGCAGCCGGTGCTCGGAGGTGCAGTGGCCTTTGGTCTTGGAAAAGTGTTCATTCAGCATTTTGAGTCTGGCGGTACCTTCCTGACCTTCGATCCAAACAAAGTGCGGGATTATTACGAGGAGATGGTGTCGGAGGGCGGTAAGGCGGCCGCCTGATAGATCGGCAATTCTTTTTGTGATGAAAAGGGGTCCGCTTTGCGGGCCCCTTTTTTATGGTTCGTGTAGAGTATTCGGATGAACATTGTCTCCCTGCTACCGGGTTCGCGCCTGGTTCGGTTTGTCTTTGACGAAACCGATAGACCGCTCGGCAGGGTCCTAATGTTTGGTGTCATTTCTGGTATTGCCGGCGCTCTGGTGCTGGCCGCCATAAATCACGGTGCGCAAGCTGTGGGCGGCGCACCCGAGATTCAGCCTTTATTGCTGTTCGCAGGCCTACTTGGGCTTTTTCTGTACTCGAAACGCTACTCTTTAATTAACGCGATTCTTGCCGTAGAGGAAATGCTTGAGCAGGTACGCGGTCGTGTCGCAGAGAAGGTCGCTCGATCAGAGCTGGTTGCAATTGAAAAGCTCGGCCCCTCCTATATTTTTAATCGTCTTTCGCAAGACACTGTTCTTATTTCCGATAGTGCGCACGTAATTTTCGCCTCATTTGGTGCGCTCATCATGCTCGTGTTTGCGACTATCTACATTGCCATGGTTTCGTTTGAAGGTTTCTTGATGACCGCGGTAGCGGTAGGGCTTGGCGTCTTAACGTTTATCAGTCGAAGAGGAGCAATTATTGAGTCGGTTCAAGCGGCCACAAGAAAAGAGGTCGAGTTTTTGGCCTCGGTCGATCAGAGCTTAAAGGGCTTTAAGGAGCTTAAGTTAAACCGCGGAAAGGCGTTAGATATTCTTCGAACGCAGCGGCGTATCGGGGCGTCGCTCGCGCAGGAAAAGAAACGTGCCGGACGAAATCAAACCTTCGTGATGATGTTTTCTCAGGGTTTCTTCTACACTCTGTTGGGCGTGGTGGTATTCGTCTGGCCTGTGGTGATGCACGAGCCGATCGAAACGGTCATTAAGGTGAGCGCCACAATTTTATTCATCATCGGACCTATCGATCTCGTAGTGGGATCGCTACCTCTTTTTATTGAAGCAGATATAGCGGTGGACAATCTCAAGGAGTTAGAGCGAAAGCTCGACGGAGGTATCCGCACGAAGCCTAGCGATCACGTCCAATCGACTGCTTCGTTCAGCGGGGTGTCGCTGTCGCAGGTTGAGTTCCAATACCCAACAGAAGAGGATGAGACCACCTTCAAGCTTGGGCCGATAGATCTTGAGATTAATCCCCGGGAGATCCTCTTCATTGTCGGCGGAAACGGCAGTGGAAAGT
>RGTL01000116.1 GCA_010025385.1 Gammaproteobacteria bacterium
AGCCTGCGGGTCGCGCCTGTGCGCCTGCTCGCACCTTCGACAGAACTCAATGCCACCGTGACGGTGAATGGTCTGCAGAGCAATGCGCCGCAGGTGGCGACAGAGATCGATCTGCGCGGCGATGACCTGCCCATGCTGTTCAGGATGGCCGGAGTGGCAGATCTGGCTTCCAGGCTGGGTCAGCTGAGCGACAGAAGCTTTACCCTGCAATCCACGGTGGCGGCGCAACCGGCGCGTGGCCAGCTTAGTCTGTCGAACCTGCAACTGAATCTGTTGGGTACTGCCGTGACCGGCACGGTCGAGGCCGGCAACCTGAACACCGACGCACCACTGCTGCGGGGCGAACTGGATGCCCAGGGCCCGAACCTGCCCTCGGTACTGGAAGTCATTGGCCAGGTCACCGGCGGCAACAACTCCAGGTTGGCCGAAGGCGGGCGACTCATGCAGCAGGTTCCCGACAAGGCCTTCAACATCAATGCCCGGTTTGATGCCAATCTGCAACGCGGCACCGTGGATGTACCTCGCCTGGATATGCGAGTGCTAGGGGCAAGCGTGAGCGGCAATGTCAACGCCGGCGCCCTCAATTCGGATGAACCCAATGCCCGGGGACAGCTGCAGGCCAGTGGCCCGGACCTGCCCCTGCTGATGCAGATCGGCGGAGGCCGACTGGCGGATACCTTCGGCGGCAAAGTTGTGCTCGGGGCCGGCGTATACGCGAAGTTTCGCGAACATGGCTCGACCCAGAGGATTTTTGGGTAGCATCCCCTTAACCGCCGCCTCTATGACTCGGGTTGGATGCTTGTCCAACTGATCCGACAAGGAGATCTCCTTGATACCACCCGGATAGCCCGAGTGACTGTAGTAGTTCTTCGCTTCGGTCTTGCGGCCGGTCACCCGGATTTTCTCCGCGTTCACGATCACGATGTGGTCGCCGGTATCAACGTGAGGCGTGTACTCGGGCTTGTGCTTGCCGCGAAGACGAAACGCGACCTCACTGGCCAATCGACCGAGAACCTTGTCCGTGGCATCAACCACGTACCAGTCACGCTTTACGGTTTCGGGCTTGGCGCTAAACGTTTTCATGAGAATGTCGGCTGGGATATGCAAAAAATGAGGCGCGGATAGTACAAGAACCGCGCTTTTTGGGCAAGTTTTTCGCTTTTGAAGGCGTGATTTTTGCCGCCACGATCAGGCGGGCTCCCTGGTTCATCCGATCCGGGCCCAGGCGAGAAATCTCCGTGAATTTAGGGGTTTAGGCTATCTTTAGGAGACCCTGTCGGGATCAAGTAATTCGATCCAGTGGTGCACCGGCGTTTTGCTCTCCGAGCCGATATGGGCCAAACACCCTATATTTGCCGTCGCAATGATGTCTGGCCTTTCCCCGGTTAACGCGCCCACCTTTCGCTTTAAGAGCGCTGAGGATAATTCGGGCTGCAACACCGAATACGTGCCGGCCGCGCCGCAACACAAATGCTTTGCCTGCGTCGCGACCAGAGTGGCCCCACAGGCTTCAAGAATCGACTCCACCTTGCCCGAGATCTTTTGGCCGTGCTGCAAAGTACATGGCGAGTGAAAAGCCACGCGCAGCCCATCAAGCGCTCGGCTCTTTTTTATCTCTTCCGGTCGGATAAACTCACAAAGATCAAGAGTCAACTCACTCACTCGACGGGCTTTTTCCGCATACCTCGGGTCCTTCTTCAACAATTTCCCATAGTCTTTTACGGTCACTCCGCATCCGCTCGCGGTCATAACGATCGCCTCGGCGCCGTTATCAATCTGCGGCCACCACGCATCGATATTGCGCCGTATCGACTGCAGGGCTTTTTGTTCTGCGCCAAGGTGTAAATCAATTGCCCCGCAACAGCCTGCGTTCTCAGCAGGGACAACCTGAACGCCCAGCGTTTCCAACACCCGGCTCGCGGCGGCATTGATCTGGGGCGCCATCGCCGGTTGCACGCAACCTTCCAGCATGAGAACTTTTCTACCCGATGTGTTTTTCGGCCGACGACCGGCCGGGCGCACTGTCGGTATATGTCGTGCCAAAGCACGAGGCATCACGTAGCGAAACGTCCTGCCTAGCTTGAATAACGGCTTAAACCACGGCCCCAACATCAAATGCCTCAACATCCACCGGGCAACCCTATCCGGCAAAGCGCGCGGACACGCCTCACTCACTTTGGGTCGACTGATCTCGAGAAGACGACCATAACTCACGCCCGACGGGCACGTCGTCTCACAAGAACGACAGGTGAGGCAGCGGTCCAGATGTACCTGCGTGGCCTCGCCGCACCGGCCGGACTCTAAAAACTCTTTAATCAGGTAAATCCGTCCGCGAGGCCCATCAAGCTCATCGCCCAAAAGCTGATAGGTTGGGCAGGTTGCGGTACAGAATCCGCAGTGCACACATTTGCCCAGAATCTCCCGCGCCTCGTTGCCAAAGTCGGTCTCCTGAAATACTGCGGCGAGCTGAACGTGCATGGACCTCTCCTACAGGGGCAACCGGCCCGGATTCAACACGTGCTTAGGGTCAAAGGCATCCTTGAGCTGCCGATTGAGTCGCATCGCAACGCCGTCGAGCCCACCACACCTAACCGAACGATCGCCACCGCGAAAACGCATGACGTACCCGTCGACTGAGCGGGCCATAGAGTCAAGCGTCTCGACGGACGCGTCGCTTTTTAACCAATAGGTGCTCCCGCCCCAATCAATCAGGAAAGCGCCGGGCAGATCGAGTGGCTCGATGTGCGGCTTCACATTGAGACGCCATAAAGGCAACGGACCGTCAAAAAAGGCCAGGCGGTGCTCTTTAAGGTCCAGCCAGAACGGATCTCCAGCAGGGTCGTCCTCGCCTCCGAGTTCCTGGCTGGCCGCATTTACCGACGCTTCCACTCCGGATAAACGAACGCGCAAGACGCCGTCGTGCCAGGCGCTGGCCGTAACCGGCAACGCCTGCGTGAACAGCCCTGTCATTTTTTTTAACGCCGCCTGAGCCGATAACTCAAAGGCCCTCGTCACCGAGCATTGCGCCCCCGGCAGCACTTTCAGCGAGACCTCTGTAATGATGCCAAGCGTTCCCATCGAACCAACCATAAGACGGGAGACGTCATACCCAGCCACGTTCTTCATGACTTGCCCGCCGAACTTCAAGACCTCGCCCTTGCCGTTGACACACGAGATGCCCAGCACGAGATCCCGGGCCGCGCCGCGATAGGGTCGAGCTGGCCCAGAAAGACCACAGGCAACGGTTCCGCCAATGGTTGCCCTCTCGCCAAATGCCGGTGGCTCAAAAGGCAGCATCTGTCCTGATTTAGCGAGGGTATCCTCAAGATCGTGAAGGCGCGTACCAGCCTTCGCCGTAATCACCAGCTCGGTAGGCTCATAGTTAATGATGCCCGCATAGCTTTCCATGGCGCAGACGTCGCCGATGGGCTCGCCGCCATAGAACCGCTTGGTGTCACCCCCCGTGACACAAAGCGCCCTCCCGGACTCGGCCGCATCGCGTACAGCGACTGAAAGCGATTGAATGAAATCGTGCATAAATCCGGGTGACTAAAATCGTGGCAGGTCAGCGTGAGGAAGTTGCCCGCCATGCACGTGCATCGCGTTGAACTCCGCACAGCGCGAGAGCGTCGGCACCGCCTTACCTGGATTCAAAAGCCCATCAGGATCAAACACAGCCTTCAGGGCGTGAAACTGATCGAGCTCGCCGGATCCGAACTGGAAACACATCTGGTCGATCTTCTCAAGACCCACCCCATGCTCGCCCGTGATCGTGCCGCCTACGCGCACGCAGAGCTGAAGTATCTTTGCACCTAACTCCTCTGTGCGCTCAAACTCACCTGGTTTCCCGGCATCGTAAAGAATTAACGGGTGAAGATTGCCGTCCCCTGCATGAAAGACGTTAGCCACGCGAAGGTTGTACTCTGAGGCAAGGCTAGAGATGCCGGTTAACACCTCACCGAGCGTTCGGCGAGGGATGGTGCCGTCGATACAGTAGTAATCTGGGGAGATGCGTCCCACCGCCGGAAACGCATTTTTTCGGCCAGACCAAAAGCGAACTCTCTCCGCTTCATCGCGGGCCATGGCCACCGATTGTGCGCCGCAGTCATAGAGCAGACTGGAAACGGTTTCGATATCTGCATCGACCTCTTCCGGCCCGCCATCCAGTTCACAAAGCAAGATCGCGGCAGCATCACGCGGATAGCCGGCATGCACAAAATCTTCTGCCGCGACAATGGCTGGGTTATCCATCATTTCAAGGCCTGCGGGAACAATGCCTGCGGCAATAATGCGCGCGACGGCATCAGCAGCACCCTCCACGGTGTTGAACGACGCCATCAACGCCTTCGCGGCCTTTGGCTTGGGAAGCAGACGCACGGTGATTTCCGTCACTACCCCAAGCATGCCCTCCGAACCAATAAATGCCGCCAGAAGATCGTAGCCGGGGTTGTCGAGTGCTTGCCCACCGATCTCGACAACCTCTCCACCCATCAGCACCACTTGAGCGGAGACCACGTTATGCACAGTGAGGCCGTATTTGAGGCAGTGCACACCGCCCGCGTTCTCGGCCACATTGCCACCAATCGTGCAGGCAATCTGCGAAGAGGGATCGGGCGCGTAATAAAGGCCATCGGGCGCAACGGCTTCGCTGATCGCCAGATTCCGTACGCCCGGCTGCACACGCGCCGTGCCTGCCACCCGATCCACCGACAGCACCTGATTGAACCGCGCCATGCTCAGCAGAACACCCTCAGGATGCGGAGTAGCACCCCCCGAAAGACCCGTTCCCGCGCCGCGGGCCACGACCGGAACCGAGTATTCCTGACAAAGCGACAGGATCTTCTGAACCTGTGACAGTTGGTCGGGAAGCAGTACAACCCCTGGTAGAGCGCGGTACCCGGAAAGGCCGTCGCACTCATACGGTCGCCGCTCTTCAGCCGAAAGTAACACCGCGTGCGCCGGAAGCGCCCTTAAGAGTTCGGCTACAAACAAGTCGTTTAGTGGTGCAGACAAAACAGGGCTCCGCTCATTCACCCCGAGTATGTCACATGGCCACAGCCCGGCTAAGCCGAAGTGAACGCTGGTCTGACCTCAAGGGAGACGTTAAGACGACTTGTCCGTTATCCTCTCTCTGATGACCTCGACCCCTACTGCTTTCTCAATCGCGTTTCAAGAGGAGACGATCAACGCGATCTATTCCAAAGTTGATCAATTCCCCTGGCATGAGATGCCCGATGATGGCGGATGGGGCTATGGCACGAATCTTGAATACTTGAAAGACCTTTGTGAATACTGGACTCGACACTTTGACTGGTTTGCTCAAGAGAATGCTTTAAATCGGTTCGCCCAGTACACCGCGCAAGTGGACGGACTTACCCTGCACTTTATTCATGAAAAAGGTATTGGGACTAACCCAATTCCGCTCATCATTAGTCACGGCTGGCCCGGAAGCATCGTCGAATTTAAAAAAATAATCGGGCCTTTAACTGATCCCGCGCAATTTGGCGGTGACCCACATGATGCTTTTGATGTGATCGCTCCGTCCCTTCCCGGCTTTGGGTTTTCGGGAAAACCGAAGCGGCCAATCGGCCCGCGCCGAATCGCGCAGGTCTTCAATACCCTGATGACTGATGTTTTGGGCTACGAGCGCTACGTGGCCCAGGGTGGGGATTGGGGCGGCGCGATCTCGAGCTGGCTCGGCTTCGATCATGCGCCCCCGTGTTTGGCTATTCATATCAATATTCTGACCATGCGCCACGCTCAAGGTCCGCTAGACGAGGCCGAGAAAGCCTGGGAGAAACAATTTGATAAAGACCAAGAAGATCAGGACGGTTACCGCGCCATTCAGTCCACCAAGCCACAGACCTTAAGCTACGCCATGATGGACAGTCCCGTGGGTATCGCCGCGTGGATTATCGAGAAGTTTTACACGTGGTCTGATCTTGCTGATCGTGATCTGGAGAGCGTCTACACCAAAGACGAGTTGCTCACCAACATCATGATTTATATCCTTACTCGCACTTTTAATACCGCCTCATGGATCTATTTCGGGCGTCGGGAAGAAGGCGGCCGCGTACTGAGTCACGATAACAGGCGGGTCGAGGTCCCAACGGCTGCCGC
>RGTL01000117.1:0-5000 GCA_010025385.1 Gammaproteobacteria bacterium
GCCTACATTCTGTACTTTGAAATACTGAAGCGGGCCGGCGCTGCCAACTTGATGTTGGTCACGCTTATCATTCCGCCGGTGGCGGTCGTTCTTGGGTCTGTATTTTTAGGCGAACGCCTAGGAATTCAGGCCTTCGCTGGCTTTTTGTTGATCGCCATCGGCTTAGCGATTACTGACGGTCGACTATTCGTGACCGTCTCAAACCGGCGCATGGGCTAGGGGAGATAAAGGGAGCCAAGGATAGCAAGACGACTGGCACCCGTGACGCTTGATAGGTTGCCGGGTTGTTGTGCCAGTCGTTGGTGAGCCAGCCATGCAAAAGCGCTTGCCTCCACCCATTGAGGATCAATCCCCAGGGCGGCCGTTGTCGAAATTTCAACCGTGGGTATGACTGCTTGAATCTCCTGAATCAGGGCTGAATTGCGCGCGCCGCCGCCGCAGATGAACACAGCGGCTACATCTGCCCCGGTTTGATCAATGGCCTTTGCGATGGAGCGGGCCGTGAGTGCTCGTAGGGTGGCCTGAACATCCGCAGGCTTCTCTGCGCCTGAGAGGTTTCCTGAGAGCCATTTGAGGTTGAAGTATTCAAGGCCGGTCGATTTTGGCGCAGCTTTGCTGAAATAGGGATCGTCCAGCATGCTCGCAAGAAGCGACTCGATCACTACCCCCTGCGAAGACCAGAGTCCGTTTTCATCAAAAGCGCCATCATGGTGAGCCCTAAACCAGTGATCGAGCAGAGTGTTGCCCGGGCCGGTATCGAAGCCGATGGTATCGAGACCGGACTTCAAGAGTGTGAGGTTCGCGATGCCGCCGATGTTGACGATCACTCTGTCTTCAGCGGTCGAACGAAAAACAGCATTATGAAATGCGGGCACCAGTGGGGCCCCTTGCCCTCCGAGGGCGATGTCCATGCTTCGAAAGTCTGTCACCGTGGGAATATCGGTCATCTGGGCAATGATGGCACCGGAACCCAGTTGAACGGTGAATCCCGCTTCAGGGCGATGACGTACGGTTTGCCCATGTGAGCCTATTGCTCGGGGGATGACGCCTCCCAGTTTCGCAATAAGCCTATTCGCACAGTTAGCGTAGGCCTTTGAAAGCGATACCGACAAAGCCATCACATCATCGAGGCGGTCATCAGATCCATCCGAGACTGCTTGTACGGCTACTTTGAGAGCAGTGGGGTACGGTTCGTAGTGGGTGTCGACAAGTGTCGGCGGATGTTGGGCAAAGTCGACTGCGGCGGCGTCAATACCGTCACAGCTGGTCCCTGACATCAGACCAATACATAGGTCAGACATGATGATCGAAGGATGAGGTGTTGAGGGCGTGCGCAATCGCCGGCTTCAGGTCTAGCCGGCGCTCTGCATAGCCTCCAGACGAGTCAGCCAGGTCTTCGACGCTTCGAGGAACGAGTCCTTTTCGTTTGCGCTGATCGATGCTGACCGGGGAAATTTTAGGGTCTGGGGATTCTTGGCTTTACCAGCCACATGAATTTCATAGTGCAGATGGGGTCCGGTAGATAGCCCTGTTGAGCCGACGTAGCCAATGACCTGACCTTTCTTGACCCACTTCCCCAAGCGTACACCTTTTGCGTATCCGGACAGGTGTGCATAAAGCGTCCGATAGTCCTGACCGTGTCTGAGGATAATGGTTTTGCCGTAGCCCCCCTTGCGAGACGCTCGAATCACTTTACCGTCGGCAGTCGCCACAACGGGGGTGCCCTTACGCGCACCGTAGTCCACGCCAAGGTGAGGACGGCGAACTTTCAAAATAGGATGCAACCGGCGATAGGAGAATCCGGAACTGACGCTTGCGCCCGGAACGGGGGAGCGAAGAAAAGCTCGCTGCAGGCTATCACCCTCTGGCGTGTAATAAGTCGACTGGCCGTTGCTATCGACATGGCGTATGGCGTGATGGGTCTTTGATCCGGTTTCGAGCCGTGCGGCCAATACGGGGCCGAGGCCAATCTTCTGGTTATCCAGCCACTGCTCTTCGAAGATCACGGCCAGCTGATCCCCTCGATGGACATCGCTTGAAAAGTCTACTTCCCACTGAAAAATCTCGGTAACCCGGTAGGCTACTGAGCTCGGCAGCCCGGCGCGTTTCGCGCTCTCGAACAGCGTATCCGTGATCTCAACGGTCACTTCTTTTTGTTGGATATCAAACGCCCGATCTATCGTTTCAGCCACGAACGTGTCGTTTTGCGCGACGACGTCAAGGTATTGCTGGATCGTGGGCTGGTACCTGAGAGCCAGAAGTTGTGAGCCTTGTCGCTTAATTTTCAGATACGGGCCAGGTTTGAGCTGGCTCAGGGCCTTTGCGGTGGGGATCTTGCTGATTTCGATTGCCTGGGCAATATCCAGCTTGAGGCGTTTGAAGATTCTTACCAGCGAATCCCCGGGTTTGATCTGAATCGTTTCGAAAGACGTTTCCTCACCCGCCTCTGAGTTGTCTATATTGCCGGAAGATTGGTCGGACAACGGGGAGATGTGGGCCTGTGATGATGTGCTGCGGGTGGACCCTGGCGCGACGTCATCACTTTTTACTGACGGTTCTGCGGTAGATGCCAGCCGGGCGGGCGTGCCTTGCGGCGTTTCCTGGTTGATCTCGTTACCAGGCCGAATCGCCGGCCAGAACTCCATACCACGCATATCCTCAAAGGTTGGAAGCATGCTGACACCAGTTTGCAAAGGAGGATAGTCTATTGGCGTGGGATCGCTCTCAAGGACGGATTCAATTTGAAGTCGCAGACTCTCCGAAGATCTTCCCACGGATGCGTCAGGAGAGCTGCCCAGCCATATGGCTATGGCTACCGCCACGAGAAGGCCGGCTAACCAGTGGTGCGGTCGGCCAAGAGACCGGGACCGTGATCGATCGTTACTCGATAGGTACCGAAGATCTTTACCGAATACCGAGGGGTCTTTGTTCATGCTCGTTGTCGCTGGACAATAAAAAAGCGCGTGAATGCGCCTCGAGAAGGAGTAATTTACCCGCCCTTTCGTTATTCGTCAAAGACATTTGTGTTTCAGTCTTAAAGTTAATTCTGAATTGCTCCAACCCTTGGTTTCGTCGAGATAAGTGGACTATCCAGGTATCGTTCGTTGGTTGCGTCGGGGGCTTTTATTTCCTTTTGTTTCTATTGCTGATGCCTATTCAGTCGAAAGGAAAACGGTTGAGGAACGTAGGATTCGCTGGTCTTCTGGGCGGACACCGCGACGCGTGTAGATGTTGCAGGTCATTAAAAACATCTGGATCCTGCTCCACCAATCCCGCCAGACGCTCCACCGTAAAGGGCAGGCGCCTCAGGTAAAATCGCCACCGCATGAAAGATCCTCATTCCCAATCTGACGTCCAGCAGATGCTGGCCGAGCTCAAGCGGGGCACCGATGAAGTGCTCCTTGAAACAGAGCTCGAGGCGCGCCTAACAAGCGGCCGGCCGCTAAGGGTAAAGGTTGGGTTTGATCCGACCGCGCCGGATCTGCACCTGGGCCATACGGTCATAATCAACAAGATGCGGCAGTTCCAGGAGTTGGGCCATGAGGTGGTTTTCCTTATTGGCGACTTCACGGGAATGATTGGTGACCCAAGCGGCAAGAACGTCACAAGACCTGCCCTCAGTCGTGAGGAAATTGAATCCAATGCGGCGACCTACAAGGAGCAGGTGTTTAAGATACTCGACCCCGTCAAGACCGTAGTCGAGTTCAACTCCCGCTGGTGCAGCGAGTTGGGCGCTGAGGGAATTATTCGTCTGGCCTCACGGCATACCGTTGCGCGAATGCTGGAGCGGGATGATTTCGATAAGCGCTATACGAGCGGCCAGCCCATTGCGATCCATGAATTTCTCTATCCCCTGATGCAGGGCTATGACTCCGTGGCCCTGAAGAGCGATATCGAAATGGGAGGGACGGACCAGAAGTTCAACCTTTTGGTGGGGCGTGAACTGCAGAAGCAGTATGGTCAGGCGAGTCAGGTGGTTATTACATTGCCGCTGCTTGAGGGGCTGGATGGCGTTCAAAAGATGTCGAAGTCCCTTGGGAATATTGTCGGGATTACAGATACGCCGGATGATATGTTCGGTAAATTGATGTCTATATCTGATGCCCTGATGTGGCGGTATTTTGAACTCCTGAGCTTCAAGAGCCTGGCCGAGATCGCGACGTTGCGCGCGAGTGTCGAAGCCGGAACCAATCCGCGGGATGTGAAGTTTGAACTGGCCAAGGAGATAGTCGCGCGGTTTCACTCCGCGGGAGCCGCCCGCGACGCTCAGCAGAGTTTCATCAATCGGTTTTCCCAGGGGGTTTTGCCCGACGATCTGGAAGAGTCAGTGCTCGACTCAAAGGGACAGGGTCTCGCGCTTGCGCAACTTATTAAGATGGCGGGGCTGGCGGCCAGCACGTCTGAAGCCATGCGCCTGGTCGCCCAGGGGGCCGTGCGGTTTGAGGGCGAGCGCCTGGAAGATCCTAAAAAGCTGCTTTCTGTGGGCACTAAAGGCATTATTCAGGTTGGAAAACGGCGTCTGGCCAAGATTTCCATCCAGTAGGGCGGGCCTCTGATGCCCCCGACCGGCAGCGCGGCGAACCCGACAAATCCAGGTTAAATTTTGGCCGAAGGGTGGGCTGAAAAGAATTTACAAAAATATTGTAAAAATCGCTTGGAAGCGGTTATCCACCTCTGTATAATCCGCCCCTCTTCGGGCAAGCCCAGCCGGGTGCGCCCCGATCTTTAACAATTTACAGGCAGATTGTGTGGGCGCTCTTGCGCCCGATTCCGAAAACAGTTGTGTGCTTTGCGTTCGCTTCGGTGAATGCAACGCACTTCGGAAAGCACGACCCCCCGGTCATGTTTTCCGTAAACAATCTTGAACTGGAGAGTTTGATCCTGGCTCAGATTGAACGCTGGCGGTAGGCCTAACACATGCAAGTCGAACGGTAACGGACCGCTGGGATCCCTTCGGGGTGACCTTGGTGCCGACGAGTGGCGGACGGGTGAGTAACACG
>RGTL01000118.1 GCA_010025385.1 Gammaproteobacteria bacterium
CAGAAAGGCACCCAGTTGTTTTGTGGCAATCAGCACTGCCGCCCCGGCGGTAAAGGCCACGACCACCGTATGCGAGACGAAATTCACAATGACGCCAAGGCGCGCAAACCCCAGCACCGCTTGCACCACACCAACCAGAAAGGCAACGGTAATAGCCAGACTGACATAGTGGGCACTTCCCGGTTCGGCTATCTGACTGAGCGCAGAGAACATGACCACCGACGCTGCGGTGGTCGGTCCGGAGACCAGATGAAAACTCGAGCCGAAAAGTGCGGCGACGACTGCAGGCACAATCGCCGCATAGAGACCGTACTCAAGAGGCATCCCTGCGATGGCGGCGAAAGCGACGCCTTGGGGCACGACCAGAATCGCTCCGGCCAAACCCGCTAACCCATCTACCCGAAGGGTTTCGGACGTGACCAATCGGCGCCAGCGCAGAAAAGGGAATATCCGCTTGAGCAACATGGCAACTTGCTCAGATCAGGACTTCACAATTAATCCGGCCCCACCGTCGGGCTCTTTTGCAAAGCGCAGATCTAAAACTTCAAATGCGTACATGCCCACGCCCATGGCGAGCACAAAAATAATCACCGACTCGTAACCCGTAACCAGGGCCACTAGCGCCGGCCCCGGGCAAAAGCCCACCAGACCCCACCCCACACCAAAGAGTGCAGACCCGATCACGAGGGGCCGATCAATATCGCGACGCGAGGGTAAGGTAAAGGTCTTAGCCAGCGCAGGAGCAGGCCGCCTCAGGATCAGGATATGGCCGATCAAATAGGTGACTGTGGCGCCCAACATCACAAGAGCGAGACTGGGATCCCAATTTCCCGCGATATTTAAAAACGACGTGACTTTCTCAGGCTGTGTCATGCCGGATACTCCCAGACCCAATGCGAATACCACACCGGAAATAAAAATCATCACGAGGGCCATCAGATACGTCCTCCAAAGATAAGATCTACCGCCACCGCTGCGGCAATCCCTGTCGCCATAAACGTAGCGACAGCGACCAAAGATCGGGGTGAGACACGACCGATGCCGCAGATGCCGTGCCCACTGGTGCAACCGCTACCCATGCGACTTCCAATACCCACGAGTAATCCGGCAAGCATCACGGTGGATGCCGAATGCTTCATCTCGAATTGAAGGGCGTCGGGATAAAACGCGGTCAGCATCGCGCCACCGACCAGAAGCCCGGCAATAAAGACCGAACGCCACAGTGTGTCGCCTCGCTTGAATCCAAGAAAACCGCCGAAGATGCCGCTGATGCCGGCGACCCGACCGTTAAAGAAGAGTAGCGAGAGCGCCGCTGCCCCCAGCAGAAACCCGCCTACCAAAGCGGAAACCGGTGTAAATTCAGTCATGAGCGCATCCAGAGATTTGAGTTAACAATCACTATATTATAAATTACTAATCTTTAAAATCAATCCCCGGAGCGCTTCATTCGGGCATTTTTCAGCATGCCCTCGCTCCACGCACCCATTCGCCACTAAACCAGATAGAGAACCCCCGCCCATGGCGCACCCTTCCATTGACGCCGTCGTAATCGGCGCTGGCATCATTGGCACGTCGACTGCCCTCGCGCTCACGCAAAAGGGCTTTCGCGTCCTGGTTATCGATGCTCTGCCCGGCGCCGGCCAAGGCGCCACCAGCAGCTCGCTGGCGATGATCCGGACGCAGTACTCCACGCGTGAGGGCACGGCGCTTGCCTGGGAGGGCTATCACTGTTGGAAAGACTGGCCGGGCTTTCTTGGTCTGCCCTCCGATGAGCCAGTCGCGCCATTTCATCTGGCCGGTGTCTTGACCTTCAAAACGCCAAACAATGGCTATCTCGAGCATCCGCTGCAATTCTCGGAAGCGCTCGGAATCCCTTACGAGTCGTGGTCTGCTAAAAAACTCCGCGCGACTTTTCCATCCTGGGACTTCTCCAGCTTTGGCCCCCCCGTGATTTCCGACGATCCCGACTTTGGAACGACCTCGGACCAGCCACTGGAAGCGGTATTCTTCCCCTGCGGCGGCTACTGTCCCGACCCGCAGTTCGCGGCACGAAACCTGCAGCGCGCGGCAGAATCGAGGGGGGCTCAATTTCGATTCAACGTATCGGTGAGCGAGATTTATCAAGCACACAACCGGATCAGCGGCGTTCGTCTGTCAAGCGGTGAGACGATCGATTGCCGCATCGTGGTGAATGCCGCTGGGCCCTACTCCCAGGCTGTCATCGCGATGGCGGGACTCAGCGACCGGCAAAACATCCTGACCCGCGTGGTGCGCCATCAGACGGTGCATATCAATTGCCCCGATGCGAAAACGGCCGACGCCTCTCGCATCATGCTGTACGACACCGATGTGGGCAGTTACATTCGTGACGATACGGGCACCCACATTCTGCTGGGCAGTCTCGGCGCGAAGGGCGAGAAGGAGGACGCCGCGGATCCGACTCGCTTTGACCGAAATCTCTCGCCTGAAGCGATTGAGCCGCTATACCGTCTCGCACAACGTATTCCGTCCATAGGCATTCCCAACACGCTCGCCGGTGTGGCAGATCTGTGGGACGTGAGTGACGACTGGATACCCGTCTATGATCAAACCGATCTTGGTGGCTTTTATTTGGCGATCGGCACAAGCGGCAATCAATTCAAAACCGCACCAGCCGTCGGCGCGCTGATGGCCGCCTTGATCCAGGCCTGTGAGGACGGCGTGGACCATGACGCCGATCCCGTCCAGTACACCCTTCCGTATACTGGACACGCCATCAACCTGGGATTTTTTTCACGCAACCGCGAGCCCAACCCCGCCAGCAGCCTGTCGGTGCTGGGCTAGCGCCCTCAGCCGCTGGAGGCTGCAGGAAACAGATCGATCAGGTTTTGCACCTCATTGAGCCGAATCAGTTTCTGATGCAGCTCAGCCGCGTGGTCACCCAGCACAGGCTGCGCCAGCGACAGGAACTTGGCCTGATGCAGACCCGCTTCAGGGAAGTTTTCCGGCTCGCCTTTGGGAATCTTCACGCAGCGACTTTCGCTCGCTCCATGGGTAAAACGAACGGTGACTTTGCCGCCCATGCGCTCGGGATAAATCGCATCCATCTCCGCATCTTCCTGAACATCGATCCGCTGGGCGAGCTCCAGCGTGGTCGGGTCGCTCAGATAGCGGGCGTAGTCGTCCCAGGTCAACGCGCCGGTCTGAGCCGCCACGGCCGCTGTAAAGTGCATCGAAAACTGGCCGCCGACCACGCCGTTGGGCTTGCGTCGGTAATCCTGTGGCAGCGCGGTAAGGTCCATGCCCTTACGGGGCAATCCGATAGAAATTGATTCGATGTCGCTCGCGCTCACCCCGTCACCCACAATGTCCACCACGCCATCGATTGCGGAATGACTGAACCGGCAGGACGGATACGGCTTTACACCGATTTGCATGGTCTCCCATTCGTCGCCCAGCCGCGCGACCGCCAGCGCCGGATCGGGATTTGGTGCGTAGCTTTTCAAGAAGCCGCAGTCACCCTCGACCGCCTCACTCGCACCGACAAAGCCCTTAGCTGCCAATGAGGAAGCAACGACACCGACCATCGCGGCGTTGCCCACCTGAAACCGTTTCGTCCAGGCGCTGTTCACAAGAAATTGCATAGACCCGGCCGCCTGACTTAAACAAATGCCCATACCCATCGCCAGCTGCTGCGAACTGAGCCCCATAGCTCGGCCGGCGGCGATGGTTGCACCAAACGCGCCGGTCGTCGCGGTGGGATGAAATCCTCGATCGTAGTGGTCAGCGGGTTTGAGCGCCCGGCCGAGTCGACACATCACCTCATAGCCTGCGACCACCCCAGCCATGACGTCAGCGCCGGAAGCGTTCGCCATCTGTCCGGCAGCGAGTGCCGCCGCAAACACCGGTGCCGTCGGATGAACGGTAGCCGCAATATGCGTGTCATCAAAATCCAGGCTGTGGATCAAACTGCCGTTCAAAAGGGCCGCCGCCGGGAAGCTGTATCCAGCCGGATCGGCAAATACACCGCCCTTGCCACGAGTCATACCCATGGCTTCTACAGCCGCCAGCAGGGCGGGCGTCGATTCCGCCTCTTGGCGCGCACGAATGGCGATGCCCACACTGTCCGTGACCAGCAGGCACGCGCGCTCCATGACGTGCGCAGGAATGGTCTCCCTCGACAGGCCGCTGGCAAACTCGCTAAGAATGTCCGTAACGCGCAAGCCCGTCATCCTTGTGCCTCGTGGCAAAAGCGATGGTAAAAAACCAATCTAGTGCCCCTTGAAGTCCGCTTTTCGCTTTTCATTAAAAGCGAGAATGCCCTCGCGCCGATCCTCGGTTGGGACCAGCTCGTTATAGGCAGCGAGTTCTGCTTCGTAATCGGCTTTCAGGTTGGAAAACTCGGCATGGTTCATCGCCCGAAGCGCCGCGCGAACCGCCAGCGGGCCGTTGGCAGCGATCCGCAACGCTACCTTGCGCACGGCGTCCAGCAGCTCAGTCGGCTCACAGACCTCATTCACCAGACCCCAGGCCAGCGCCTGCTGCGCGTCAAACGGGGCACCGCTTAAGATGATTTCCTTTGCCCTTCGGATACCTACCGACCGCGGCAGATACTGCGTGCCCGCCATCCCCGGCATGATGCCGAGGGTCGTTTCGGTCAGAGCAAACCGAGCGTGCGTTGCCGCGTATGCAAAATCACAAGCGAGCGTAAGCTCCGTCCCACCACCGTATGCCGCGCCGTTGATTGCGCCTATCAACGGCATCGGCGCATCCATTAATGCTCGAGCCAGATCCTCAAAGACAAGATGTTGGGCAAACCAGGCCTCATCGGTCATCCCGTTACGCTGTTTGAGATCGCCTCCCGCGCAAAACGCTCGCTCACCCATCCCGGTGAGAATCACGCACCGCGCCTCGCGGGCGCCGGACCCGAAGTCACGAAACACCTCCAGCAGCTCTTCCGCCATTTGCGTGTTGAACGCATTGGCCACCTCCGGGCGGTTCAGCTTCACCCAGGTAATATGGTCTTCGCGCTCTACCAGAATGGTTTCAAAATTATCGCGCATGGACGAATGAAAATCTCAGATCATGCATTAATCGAATAACCACGCTCTATGTAGCCTACTTGCCATCCAGCTCTTCAAAGACCCGCTTGGCAATCCGATGGCATTCTACAGCCACCGGCACACCGCAGTAGATCGCAATCTGATTAAGGATTGCCTTGAGCTCGTCGCGACTCACGCCGTTCACCAGCGCGCCACGAAAGTGAAGCTCCCACTCATGCATCCGGTTTAGAGCCGCAATCATGGTGACATTCAGCATGCTGCGCGTTTTACGATCGAGAGTGTCATCACCCCACACCGCGCCCCAGCAGTACTCCGTCAGAAGTTCCTGAAAGTCACGCGCAAAATCACTCGCGTTCGCGAGGGTGTTTTTCACATATTCAGCGCCCAGCACGTCACTGCGAACCGCCAGACCCTTTTCAAAACGCTCTTTATCCATCGTTAATCTCCTTAAATTGAGAGGGGGATTATGCCCTGATCCTATAAGGAATATGACCGCGTCAGATCTTCGACCAGCCAACGATCCTTAGCGCTAGGAGTCCACATGCCCATGGGCCTCGAGGAAGTCGAGAATCGTTTCGCTGACAAGCTCTGGGGCTTCCCAAGGGGTGAGATGGTGAAGCCCCGGAAGGATCAGAAGCTCGCCCTGCCTCAGGTCGGCCACCATCCGCCGTGCGATGTCCGGCGTGGATCCGGGATCATGCTCACCTGCAATAACCAATGTTGGGCAGGTGACTTGCGTGAGCGCATCTTGAATGATCGTGTCTGCATCAATAAGCGCTGAATACGCGGCAATGTAGGGCTCGAGTCGATTGGAAAGCATCTTCTGCCGGATGATTGCAACGCGCTCTGGAAATGCGGCGCGGAAGGCTGAATCAAACCAACGCGATAGCGCCGCATCTGCCACTGGCCCAAGCCCTTGCTCACGAGTGAGCGCAAGCCGAGAGCGCATACCCGTCAACTCCGTTGTGTCGCGTCGGTAAACGGTGTTCATCAGAATCATCGTCTTCAGGCGATCGCT
>RGTL01000119.1 GCA_010025385.1 Gammaproteobacteria bacterium
GATGTAGCGTTGCGGCTTGGTAATGAAGGCCATCTTTGAACGCTTGATTTCCTATCGCTCAACACTCGAAGTGACTCCAGCAAATGGCTTGAACGGATTTGCCCTAGCCCTAACTGTCCGTGGAAAAAGCCCTCCGTGGCCTTTTTCCACTTTGGCAACCCCGAAAACGCCGAGGGTTTTCGGGGTTGCTGATCGCCGCATCCTGCGGCGGCAGACTTTATCCACAGTCTGCTATGCCAGTCCTGTGTCACTTGTGCCGAAGAGAATTACCGCACGCCCTCGTTAGGAGAACTGCCATCGAGCGCAAGATGAATAGAATGTCGCGCTGACTGCCAGCGTCGTTTGATTGTCCTAGTCGAGCATCCTAATAAATCGGAGGCTTGCTGTTGATCGACCCCGAGGTACCAGATCAAGTGAAAAACCTCTCTCTCAGATTCTGGAAGTGAAGCTATCGCATTGTGGAATGCTGTCCACCGATCAAGCGATTCATTCGGGGCAGACGCGGTATCGGTCTTCTGCCGATTAACAAAAATAGCCCGGCTGACACCCTCGGCCGTGACATAGGGATTTCGATACTCGATGTCGAAAATTTGATCGATTTTCGATACCTCAGCATCAAACTTGATCTCCCTTCCTGTGCCAAACAGATTACCGCGCTGAACCTGCGCCACCAGAAATATTCCGTCGGAGTCCGCGTACCCGGCGCCAAACATAAAGTTGCCGGTGGGTCGCTCTTTTACGAAAACCGAAAGATCAATTTGATCTGTCGCGCCGGCAACAGGCGACAGATCGATCCGGACGTCTTCAAAAAACCCAAGCCGGGTAATGCGCTCTCTCGAGCGACGAACTTTCTCGGCCGAGAAAACAGAGGCCTCCAGTTGGCGCATTTCACGGCGAATGGTGTCGTCCAGAGTGGATTGATTCCCGCTAATGTTTATCTTGCGCACATACACAAGGGGACCGGGATCCACCGCGAAGATGAAGTCAACGGTCTGTTGCTGATCATTGATATCGGTAATCGCGTTCACATTCGCAAAGGCGTACCCCTTGTCCGCAAGCTTAGCCTCAATCGCCGTCCGGGAAGAGACGAGACGCCTTTGTGAGAAGGGTTCACCCGTGGGCATATTAATGAGCGATGCGAGATCCTCTGCCGAGAAACCCCCACCGCCCTCAACCGTGACCGCGCCGACGGCAAAAAGGCCTCCCTCATTGACTGAGAGGGTGATAAAGATGTCCTGCTTGTTTTGGCTGATGGACACATCCGACGAAACCAGCTCAAAATTCATGTACCCTCGATCTAGATAGAAGCTTCGAACGGCCTCAAGGTCCGCTATCAACTCCTCCTTGCTGTAACGCCCAGTTTGAGAAAGGAAGCTGTGCCAGCTCTCCTCTCCCAGAGACATTACCGACCGTAATTCCTTATCTGTAAAGATCTCGTTCCCAACGATATTGATCTCCCGGATGCGCGCGACCCGACCCTCATCAATGGTTATCGATATCGCGACGCGATTGAGGTCGAGCGGTGTGACGACGGTGTCCACCTTTGCCGAGTAGCGGCCTTTACTGAAGTAATTCTCCTGAATGGACTTGACCAATTGGTCCAGCAACGCCTCTCTGAATACCCGCCCCTCGCTTACCCCCACCTGGAGCAAGGCTTCCTGGATCTTTTCGTCCTTTATGTCTTTGTTGCCAGAAAATTCAACGGTGGCAATCGCGGGCCGCTCGGAGACCACCAAAATCAGAACGTTACCGTCCTGTCGAACTTCCACATCGCGGAAAAAACCTGTTGAAAAGAGGGCCTTGATCGACTGGTCAATCAGGACTTCGTCTGCCCGATCCCCCACCTTGATCGGCAGATAGTTAAAAATGGTGCCGGTTTCAATATTCTGAGCGCCCTCAACGCGGATATCCTCGACGATGAAATCGGCAAAGGACCACGAGCTGAACATCAGCAATACAGCACATCCGAGGATCCTGAGGCGGGAAACAAGAGGGGTAGACGGTGTCATGCTATGCAAATCATACAAACAGGCCGGATAAATCATTATAAAACGCTAGACCCATCAACACGACAATTATCGAGATACCTAATTGCTGGCCCCACATCATCACGCGCTCCGGAATAGGCCTACGGGTGATGCCCTCAATCAGAAAGTAAACGAGATGCCCACCGTCTAACACCGGAATGGGAAGAAGATTAATCAGGCCTAAACTGACACTGAGCACCGCCAGGAAAGCGAGGAATTGACTCAGTCCAAGACTGGCAGACTGGCCCGCAAACCGCGCGATAGTGATTGGTCCACTGAGATGCTCGGTGGACGATCGTCCAGAGAGCATTTGTGCGAAGAGCTTGACGGTTACCGCGCTCATGATCCAGGTGGTCTCCGCGCCTTTTAAAAGTCCCTGCACAGGCCCATACCGAGTGTCCACAAGGTACGGATCCAACGCCGGTGGTTCCGGCGCAAAAACGCCAATGCGCCCAACGGTCTGACCCTCGTTTTCGACCGAGTCCGGGATTATCGTGAAATCCAGTAACGCGCCGTCGCGCTCAATCTGAAACCGAAGGCTTTGGCCGGGATGGCTGGCAATCTTCTCAACCAACGCCTGCCAGTCATCGATCTGCTGCCCATCAATCCCGCGTACGCGATCATTCTGAACCATGCCGGCTCGGGCCGCCGGCCCATCTGGGACCACCCCTCCGATGGTTGGAGGGTACACCGGTAAGCGAGGCGTAATTCCAATAAGTCCAGATAATACAGAGGGCGAGAATGCGGCATCCGAGAGTTGAGACACGCTCACGGCTAGCGATTTCTGCGCTCCGTCTGATCGTTCGACGTCGAACTCGATCGGATTGGCACGCCCGATCTCATTCATGAGGTAAAGCCGATGCTCCGACCAGCCGAAGACCGGTCGGCCATCAATAGCGAGAATGCGATCCCCCTTCTCGAATCCCGACTGCTCGGCGAGACTGGCCGGCGCAACGCGCCCCACTACGGGATCAAGGTCCTGGGAGCCCAGGACGCCGATGATCCAATAGAGGATCACAGCCAGGATAAGGTTAGCCGCCGGACCCGCAGCCACAATCAACACGCGGCGGGTGAGACTTTTTCGGTTGAAGGCTTGATGCCGCTCTGCGGGTGCTACCTCTCCCTCGCGTTCATCGAGCATTTTCACGTACCCGCCGAGCGGGATCAGACCAACGACATACTCAGTGGCGTCAGGCCCTTTCTGGCGTCGCCATATGGTTTGCCCGAAGCCTACTGAGAATCGCAACACCTTTACGCCAGCCCATCGAGCGACAATGAAATGCCCAAATTCATGAAAGCTAACCAGCACCGCGACCGCAATCAGAAAAAACACCAGGCTGTTTAGAGAATCAAGCGCCATTCAAAACCTACCTTACTGATCTCATCTTCAGGGCCTCGACAGCCAAATGCCGGGCGTTCTGGTCGACCCCAAGCGCATCGTCGAGGCCGTTGATCACGGGACAGTCCGAGCGCTCCATAACGGCCTCAACCAATACCGGAATATCCACAAACCTCAATCGGCCGGACAGAAAGGCCTCCACGGCTACCTCATTCGCCGCGTTTAGCACAGCAGGCATCCCTTTTCCTATTCTTGCCGCCTCTCGAGCAAGACGAAGACAGGGAAACCGGGCGACATCGGGTTCTTCGAAATCCAATCTCGACACCTCAATTAAATTTAGCGTGGGCGCGCCCGAACGGATTCGGCCCGGAAACGCCAAGGCATGGGCAAGCGGAATCCTCATATCGGGAGACGCCATTTGAGCCAGTACAGAGCCATCGACGTAATGTACCAGCGAATGGATAACGCTCTGTGGATGGATCACCACGTCAATTTGACTCTCGGGTAAGTCAAAGAACACACAGGCCTCAATCAACTCAAGCCCCTTGTTCATGAGCGTAGCGGAGTCAACCGTAATCTTTGGGCCCATCTGCCAGTTTGGGTGCGCAAGGGCTTCCTTAATCGTCACCGACTTCAAATCAGGAGCAGGTGTGCGTATAAATGGGCCACCCGAAGCGGTTAGCGTGATCCGGGAGATGGGAGATTGATCCGAAGTCGGTACCGCGCCCAAATCGCCCCGACTTAGGTTGGTCTGATGGGCTTCAGGAAGGCACTGAAAAACGGCATTGTGTTCGCTGTCGACAGGCAGTATGACTGCCTTGGCCGCCCGCGCCTCTGCGCGAAGCAGCTCACCGCACATCACAAGAGGCTCCTTGTTTGCAATCAATACCCGCTTGCCTGCCTGCACGGCTGCCAACGTTGATGATAGCCCTGCGGCGCCAGCTATCCCGGCGACCACCGTATCGACCTGCTCGCTTTGCACGAGCTCAATCAAACCGGTCGGGCCAGATAGCACTCGACAGTTAAGGCCGGCGCCGAGCACTTGGGAGCGAAACAACGTCGCTTTCTCCTCTGCCACACACACCCCCGCGGGGGAGAACTCTCTCGAAATGGCAAGCAGCCGATCCGTATTGCGCCATCCGGCAAGCGC
The DNA here is from genome assembly GCA_010025385.1 of Gammaproteobacteria bacterium. Taxonomy (GTDB): domain Bacteria; phylum Pseudomonadota; class Gammaproteobacteria; order Arenicellales; family UBA868; genus UBA868. The sequence continues at coordinate 4,517 of RGTL01000119.1, forward strand.
CACGGTCCGTATGCGATCCGGGTGCAATCGCGCCACGTCGAGCGTGCTTTTGCCGACAGAGCCGGTTGCCCCCAATACGGCTAGGTGAGAGGGAGAATTCAAGGCTGATTCATCCCGCTATTCATCACACCGAGTACACAAGCAACAACAAAGCGCTAAACACAGGGGCAGCAGCCAACAGGCTATCGATGCGGTCTAGGATGCCACCATGCCCAGGCAAGAAAGATCCGCTGTCTTTCTTGCCAGAGACTCGCTTAACCATGCTCTCAAAAAGATCGCCAAGGACGCTGATGGCGGAACAGAAAGCAATCCCGATCACTACCGCGAGCGTAAGTTGGGACTGGACAATACCCCACCCTATTAAGCCGCTGGTGCAGGCGGTCCCGATGACCAAGCCACCGATAACACCCTCCCAGGTCTTTCCCGGGCTGACGGAAGGCGCCAATTTGTGTTGACCCCATTTCCGACCCACTACGTACGCCCCAATGTCACTCCCCCAGACCAGAAGGCACAGGGCAAACAAGAACAAGACCCCATCGGGAAAATGCTGATGGACGAACGGAATGCAGGCTAAAGCAGGACAAACGACAATCAAACCCATCCCCGCGGTCGGGTGTAGCGAGTACCGGGAGCCTTTCACAGAGACCCACGCCACCCACGCAAGCAGCGCCACCCAGGCCAAAGCGATTACGGCCACAGCCATGGGATAATGTCGATAGAAGACCGCGATGCCAATCGTCAGTGCGAGCGCGAGCACGCCCCATAAAGCGCTACCGGCAGCAGATGGTGGAATCTTCGAAAGGCGAGTCCATTCTGCCATCGCTCCTGACGCCACCAACCCTGCCAGTCCGGTCACCCACTTAGGGCCTCCAAACGCAATAGCGCCCGACACAATCGTTGCAAGTACCGTTCCGGTGAGGACTCTCTTACCGAGCTCTTCCATCAGCAGGTGCTCTCGTCAACCTGCTCTTGAGTTCTTCCAAAACGCCGTCTTCTTGAGCGATAGGCTTCGAGCGCCTCGCTGAATGCGGCCTCATCAAAATCCGGCCACAACGTGTCGCTAAAGAACAGCTCGGTGTACGCCAGTTGCCAAAGCAGAAAATTACTGAGCCGAATTTCGCCGCCCGTGCGAATAAATAAATCCGGATCAGGCATATCCCCAGTAGAGAGTCGCCCACTGATGAACGACTCGGTGATGTCGCTGGCGGTCAAAACGCCTTCATTACACTCACTGGCCAGCGCGCGGGCCATTTCGGCAATCTCCCACCGCGCGCCGTAATTAAGGGCAATAGTCAACGTCAGGCCGGTGTTCTTGGCCGTCCGACTCGCCGCCTCTTGCACCTGCGTCGCAAGGGTTGAACCAAAGCGCGCAAGATCACCGATGACCTTCAAGCGAACATTATTGGCATGGAGGCGCTTAAACTCCTTTTGCAGCGAGGTTGTCAGGAGTGTTTTGAGAAAGCTAACCTCTTCTTCAGGACGACGCCAGTTTTCGCTGCTAAACGCGAACAGTGTTAGGTAAGAGATGCCCGCACGCGCACACA
>RGTL01000120.1 GCA_010025385.1 Gammaproteobacteria bacterium
GAAGGTGGTAGAATTACTTGGAATATCCCAACAAGTTATGGTACTCCAGGTCCCAACCCCGGCAGATATTTCGCTGGCGGCGGTGGTGGTGGTGGAACACCCGCTGGAGTGGGATCTGGTGGATCCGTCTGAGCCGGCCTCACTCTACATTGTCAATTCGTGCACCGTGACCGCCGAGGCCGATCGACAAACCCGCCAAATCGTTCGGCGCCTTTTGCGCCAGAGTCCGGAGGCGCAGGTCGTATTAACCGGATGTTACGCGCAAAATGAGGCCGAAGCGTGTGCCCAAATCCCAGGGGTCGCACTCGTTCTTGGCAACGATCATAAGAGTGATGTGGCGCGACACGTTCGCAACCTGACTCAGACGGATTCGTCACGCGGCATCATTCAGGTGGATCGGCTGACCGGGCTGCCACCTTCGTTGTTGAACGGATTTGAGGGTAAGACTCGCGCCTTCCTGCAAGTTCAGCAAGGGTGCGACCAGTCCTGCACGTTTTGCGTCATTCATCGGGCCCGAGGTCCGAGCTATTCTTTTCGGACGGACGACATCCTGCGCCAGGCAAAACGCTTTCTCGACGCAGGCTACCGAGAACTGGTCATCTGCGGTGTTGATCTCGGTAGTTTCTCGGATGGCGCTGACGATTCATCTGAAAATTCGCTCGCCTTAGTCAGGGTGCTTGAGCGGATTGCCGCTCTTCCCGGGGATTTTCTGATTCGCTTGAGCTCAATCGATCCTGCTCATCTTACGCCGGAGCTGCTTGATCTGATGGGATCCTCAGGTCGGTTCTGTCCTTACCTGCATGTCTCCATGCAAAGCGGGAGCACGCTGATACTAAAGCGCATGAAGCGCCGCTACACCCGAGAAGATCTTCTGAACCGACTATTGTTTGCAAGAAAGCGGATACCCGGCCTGATTCTGGGCGGCGATCTGATGGTGGGGTTTCCAACGGAATCGGAGGAAGACTTTAAGGCCTCGGTATCGTTGATCGAAGAGGCTGATGTGATTTATCCGCACGTATTCCCGTTCTCAGCTCGACCCGGTACGCCCGCGGCAAAGATCCCGCGGCAGGTTCTCAAGACAGATCGAAAGCGACGCGCGGCTGAGCTTCGCGCGTGTGGAAAAGGGCTGCGTGACCGAGCCCTTCGCGAGCACGTGGGGTTGGCCCGCGAGGTTTTGGTTGAGCGTGAAAACCTCGCGATCAAGTCGGGTGGCTACCATGGTCGACTCAGTAATTACATGCCCGTTCGCTTGGAGGCAGACCCGCCCGCCGCGGGTGAACGGGTCTTAAGTCAGATTATTGGGGTCGATGATGAGGTGTTGATTGCCCGGGCGATAGCGGGCGAATAAAATTACGACTCGCCCTTATTGCCATCGAATCGGCGCCGAATGCCGAGGCTGGCACAAGTCACTTCCTACTTTTTTTAACTAGCGTTTTTTGGAGCGAGCTTATGAGTATCGAGAGGACCTTTTCCATCGTGAAGCCGGACGCCGTTCGGCGGAATCTGATCGGAAAGATTTATGACCGATTTGAGACGGGGGGTCTGCGAATCATCGCGTCTCGGATGATGCAGTTAACTCGCGCTCAGGCACAGGAGTTTTATGCCGTTCACCGGGAGCGACCGTTTTACGATGACCTCGTGGAGTACATGATTTCCGGCCCGGTCGTGGTCCAGGTTCTGGAGGGTGAAAATGCCATCGCAAGAAACCGGGAAATCATGGGAGCGACAAACCCGGCCGACGCGGCGCCCGGCACTATTCGCGCAGATTTCGCTGAATCGGTAGAAGCGAACGCGGTTCATGGCTCCGATGCGCCGGAGACGGCTCGTCAGGAGATCAGCTTCTTTTTTGAAGAGAGCGATCTGTGTTCGCGACCTGAATAGGTATTGGCTGTTCCAGTGACCTCACCCCCGACCAATCTTCTGGGGCTCGATCGCACCGAGCTGCAGACCTATTTCACTTCGTTGGGCGAGAAGGCGTTTCACGCGCGGCAGGTGTTGCAGTGGATCTACCAGCGAGGCGTCACAGATTTCAGTGAAATGACGGATTTGCGACTGGGGTTGCGTGATACCCTGGCGATGCAAGCCGTGGTCTCGGTACCCGAGGTGGCAAGCGAGCAGGTTTCTAACGATGGAACGCGAAAGTGGTTGGTTCGACTCGAGGATGGAAATTGTGTCGAGACGGTATTCATACCAGAGGAGGATCGGGGCACGCTGTGCGTATCCTCGCAGGTCGGATGCATGCTCACCTGCAGCTTTTGTGCAACGGCACGCCAGGGCTTTAGCCGAAACCTGACTTCTAGTGAAATTATCGGCCAGGTGTTTCTGGCAAACCGACTCTTGCAGTCGGCGGGTCTGGGGCCCCGTCCCATCACCAATGTGGTGATGATGGGCATGGGAGAGCCTCTGCTTAATTACGAGGCGGTATTAAGCGCCATGCGTCTCATGCTGGATGACCTCTCCTTTGGCTTGTCTCGCCGTAGGGTCACTTTGAGTACGGCTGGCGTGGTGCCCGGCATTCAGCGTCTGGCTCAGGACTGCCCGGTCAGTTTGGCTGTCTCGCTTCATGCGGTGAGGGACGACTTACGCAATGAACTGGTGCCCATCAACCGAAAATATCCGATTCATCAACTGCTCGAGGCCTGCCGTCACTATCTTGAGAACGACAGTCGCCGCCGAATCACCTTTGAATATGTCATGCTCAAGGACGTCAACGACTCTCTGGCCGATGCGCGGGAGCTGGCGAGGTTGCTGCGACCCATTCCGGCGAAGGTCAATTTAATTCCCTTTAATGCGGTGCCGGGAATTGTTTATGAATGTTCTTCAACGAACGCGGTCAATCGTTTTCGCGATGAGCTTATCGCCCTCGGATTGACAACGATAACCCGACGGCCGCGAGGCGCGGATATCGCAGCGGCCTGCGGCCAGCTGGCGGGGCAGGTTCAGGATCGAACGCGACGCAGCAGCCGATTGGCGGGTGTCGCATGAGGCAAGCGCTTTCACTACTTGCCCTCGTTTGGCTGGGGGGCTGTGCGGCGTTGATAGAGCAAGACAGCGGTGAGCGTGACGGGCAGCGGGTAGAGGTGTACACCCAGTTGGGTTTGGGCTACATGAACCAAAATCGATTGGCGTCTGCCCAGGATTCGCTTCAGACCGCCCTGGAGATTGACCCTCAAAGTTCGCCTGCGAATCACGCCATGGCGTTACTCATGATCCGATTGAATGATCCGGAAGAGGCAAGCCGTTATTTTACGAAGGCACTGGATTCGGACCCGCGAAATGTGGCTGCTCGGAATGATTTTGGCGCGTTTCTCTGCGATGACAGTAAATGGCAGGAGGGCATCTTCCATCTGGAAAGGGCCCGAAACGATCCTTTTAACACCGAGGTGTACGTGAGTCAGTATGGTCTCGGGAAGTGTTTTCTCGATGCCGGTGATCCGATGGCAGCCCGCGAGCAGTTTCGCCAGGCACTGTCTGCCCAGCCGACTAATGGGGCCATCCTGTATCAGTCAGCCGTCGCGAGCTTCGCGCTGGGTGAATATCTGTCAGCACGTGCATTTCTTGAGCGCTTTTTTGCTGCTGTTCCCGCGACAGCGGACGGGCTTTTACTCGCGGTGCAAACCGAGACTAAACTCGGTGCCGGTGATCTAGCCCGGCAATATGCCAGTCAGCTACGAAAGGATTTCCCCTCCAGTGAGCAGGCAGGACAACTTAAAAATATAGCAACCGTCAATTCCAATGGCTGAACCAGATTCCATAAGCAAGACGAGCCCCGGGGCGATCCTGCGTGCCGCGCGTGAGTTGCAGGGCTGGAGCATTGAAGAGGTAGCGGCGGAGCTCAATTTGCTCCCTGATCTGGTGGAGGCGCTTGAGCGCGACGACTACAGCCTGACCGCAGGATGGACTTACGCGGTAGGGTATTTGCGAAACTACGCTCGCTTGGTTGGCGTGTCCGTTGATAGAGCCATTGTGGACCGAAAAGAATTGCTGCCCCCGCAGGAAGACGGCCCGGGCACTCTGACAGAAGCGTTAAAAAATCGACGACAGCCGGTTCCTATTCACTATCGCTGGGTAGTGACTGCCGCTGTTCTGCTATTCGTGTTCGGTGGTCTGTACGCCGCCTATTTGAATCGTTCTACCGATGTGGAGCGCGCGCGAATAGACGTTGTGGAGGAAACCCGCTCGCCCCTGGGCGTGGCAGATTCGTCGAGCGAAGCGGCTGCAAGCGCGCCCGCTCCGGCCGCGCCTTTGGCTGTGACCCTTGAATCGCCAGCGGTGGCGGTATCGACCTCGGCTACGAGCCGTGACGCCGCGGTCGAGGGCCCTTCCGAGAATGCGTCGTCGACGGGTGATGATTCAGCGCAATCTGCACCCGCCGGCGCAGAGTCATCGAGTGTCGAGACCGCGCTCACCAAGGAGGCGACGACCTCTGATGCGGGGTCGCCAAGCACTACAAGCGAAGCGCTTGCTGCTGCCCCGGTAACGGCTCTGCCGGAAAACTCATCTGAGTCGACCAAGGTAGCGAAGAGCGAGAAAAGCGCCACACAGACGGCCCAAACTACTGGGTCCCTGGCCGTTGCGCCGGTTAGGGCGAGCGCGCCATCTTCTCCCGGTGAGACGAATCAGAACGTCTCTTCGTCGAGTAATTCGTCCCCCGAGGTGACTGCTCCTCAGTTTGCGACGGCGTTTGCCAACTCCATTGGCTCTGAATCCGGCAGCGTAAGTCGTCCGGTTTCGCCGGATTCCCGCGAACTGGTGATCAAGGTAAAGGAGAACACGCATATTGTGGTCTGGGATAAGGATGAGCAGGTGCTCTTGCGTCGGTACGTAGAGTCGGGAAAGGTTGTGAGTCTTTCGGGTCTGCCGCCGTTTACCCTCGCGGTGAGTTATCCAGAGGGCTCCAGTATCATTTACCGTGGGCGTGAGATGGCGATACCGGTTCCGCGAACGGGCCTTAATGCAAAAATTCGTGTCGGGCAGTGATGCCGTGAGCGCGAAAAACGCCCTTCAGTCCGTTCGTGGCATGAACGATCTGTTGCCTAGCCAGACGGCCCAGTGGCAACATCTCGAAGCGCGGTTAAGAGCGGTCGCCGCCCGTTACGGCTATCGTGAGATTCGCACGCCGATTATTGAACGCTCTGAGCTTTTTTATCGATCGATCGGCGAGCAGACGGATATTGTCGAGAAGGAGATGTACACCTTCACAGACAACAACGGCGACAGTCTCACGCTGCGTCCGGAGGCAACCGCATCGACGGTACGCGCGGGCAATCAACACGGATTACTCTACAACCAGACCCAGCGGCTCTGGTACACGGGTCCCATGTTTAGACATGAGCGGCCGCAGAAAGGGCGTTATCGTCAGTTTCATCAGTTCGGCATCGAGGCGTTGGGGTGGTCTGGTCCGGAAATCGAGGCCGAAGTGATTTGTTTAGGCGAGCGACTTTGGGCCATGCTCTCTCGGCGGCTGGTATCGCGTTTCATGTCAACACGCAATTAGTGAGGGGGCTGGATTACTACACCGGTTTTGTTTTCGAGTGGATTACCGACCAACTAGGCGCTCAAAGTGCCGTGTGCGCGGGTGGACGTTACGACGGGCTGGTGGCGCAATTGGGGGGCCGACCAACCCCGGCAGCTGGATTTGCCTGCGGTCTTGAAAGGCTGATTGAGCTGGTCTCATTGGCGGGCGAGCGTGCTCCGAGTAGCCAACCCGACGTGTTCGTTATTTCTGAAATCACCGATCTTGACCCCGAAAGCGTTAAAATTTCCGAAACCCTGAGAGATCACGGCGTGGACGTTGTTTTCGCGTTTGCGCAGGGGAGTCTCAAAAAACAAATGAAACGCGCCGATTTGAGCGGAGCCGGCCTTGCGGTCATTGTTGACCGGGATTCAGTGGCTCATGGCTCCGTTCTGTTGAAGCCCATGCGAGACCGGGGAGAGCAGGTGCGGGTTCCCACGACTGAAATAGGCGAGGCCGTAAAGCGTCATCTCAAAAGGGCTCACGAATAGCCGACGCGATCGGCGGCTGTTGTT
>RGTL01000013.1 GCA_010025385.1 Gammaproteobacteria bacterium
GTCATCATCTTGAGCGCTTTGCGTCAGTAGGACCGATGCGCCCAGGAGCGCGATCGAAAACGTCAGGATGAATATCGGCCCGAGGTAGCGTTTCACGGGAGGGTAACCGGCCAGCGACTCCAACTGCTGTCCAGTCGCCAATCCTCTAGCACGAGCGCGATCAGGCGAAGCGGCCCCGGTAGGGCGCCTCGATCCAACGTGACCCGAAGCCGTATCTGTAACCGATCTCTGGGCGTCACGCCCTCAGGAAGCGGGTGTCGCGCCGAATATCGTTCAATAGATCCGAGGGTTTCCGACAGCGTGGCGAAATCGTCTTTACTGCCGTCGCGCAGGCGAGTGAGTTGAAAGCGATTGGAAAGCCCCTGATATTCAATCTGAAACCGCTCTTCCCTTTTCTCGATACCGAAAAACAGCGCGGCCAGGCTCGCCCGCTGCAATTCCGTTTCGACAATGAGCGTCAGTCCAATCCCTTTGGAAAGTGCTTCCTCCGGGTCTCCTGTTACAGAGAGTCGTAAACGCGCGTCTGTGGTGATGATTCCGTCTGACAGGCGAGACTGACCGCTCTCGACGATAAAGTCGGCGTGCGCCCAAGTCGTACCGAGCAGTAGCATACCGGCTACAGCAAAGCGGAGCAGTCTTCGCAGAACGGGCCTGGTTTTTATCATGTCGTCAGGGCAGAAAAGGACACGTTTTCCTTGTTTAAATTATAAGGTGTATCCCGTGAGTCCTCAGGCGCGGCGTAGGGCGGCATAAAAGAGCCCGTCTCGATGTTCGTTCGGAAGCACCTGATGACCGTAGGCGGTCTTTCTTGCGTCGGGCAACGCGCAGCGTACGGGGTTAGCATCAGGAAGATCGCGAGTCGCGTGCGCCAAAATGTCGTCGTTTTCTGCTGTAAGAATTGAACAGGTAACGTAAACCAGTTGCCCCCCCTCAGCGAGCAGCGGCCATAAGGATCGCACTAATTTCTTCTGCTCTGTGGCAAAAGCGGCGATATCTGACGGCCGGCGATGGTGGCGGATATCCGGATGGCGTTTCATCACGCCGGTGCCGCTACACGGCGCATCCAGCAGGATCAGATCAAAGGGTTCTTGGTTCCACCAACTCCTAGCGTCGTGCACACTGGCAGATATAACCCGGGCCGCTTTGCCGGTTCGCTCCAGATTGGATTGAACCAGCCCGGTGCGACCGGGAAGATCAAGCGCGGTCAAAGAGGCGATACCGGGTAAGGTTTCAAGCAGATGGGTGGTTTTCCCCCCAGGGGCGGCACAGGCATCGAGAACCCTTCCGCCTGTGAAGTCTGCGCAGAGCAAAGGAGTCAGTTGGGCGGCTTCATCCTGCACCGAGCACAGACCCTCCTTAAAGCCAGGTATCTCATTGACGTCTCTACCTTTATGTAATCTGACGCCCCAGGGGCTGAGAGTGGAGGCTTCAGCAGCGATGTCGTGTTGAGCGAGAAGCCCAAGATATTCCGCGCGTGATGTCCGTTGCGTGTTTATTCGAAGCGTCATGGGTGGTTTTTGGTTGGCGCTGATCAGGATGCCCTCCCAATCGTTCGGCCAACTCAGTCGGATGTCGTCGACCAGCCAGCCGGGGGTCGCGTAATGGGCTTCTTCCGAGAGCGTTGTGAGGCGGTGAGGATCTCGCAACCACGATCGAAGCACACCGTTGATGAGGCCAACGGCTCGTGGCCGTCCCAGCACGCGAGCCGCTTCCACGTTCCCCGAAGTCACCGCATAGTCAGGCTCATCAAGATGTTCAAATTGATAAAGTCCGCTTATCAGAAGCGCTTCGAGGACCCGATCCTTATTTGAGATAGGTCGGGTCAGCTTGCGGTGGAGGGCGTCGTGATAGCGATACCACCACCGTATGGCGCCCCAGCTGATTTCCCGAACTTCTGCCTGATCCCGACTGTCGAGATCCGTCAGAAAATCGCGCGTGACCCGATCGAGCGATTGACCTTTCGCTACAGTCGCATGAATCACCTGCGCCGCTCGGGCGCAGACTCTAGCCGTCGGCATTGCCGGGCGGTCCGGAGCAGAATTGATCCCCTTCCCGGAGCGAAAAGCCGTTTAGAAAGTCGCGCACGAGGAGCACCTTACCTCCGGGCTTTTGCAATTTAAGAATGTCGATCAGGCCGTCTGAGGCCTGAACTTGAATTCGGTCAGACTCAATCGCAACGACCGTGCCAGTCGGTGCGTTCTGACCCCGGCCTGCTTCACGGGCCGCGCGGATCAGGAGGACATTGCCGTTAAGCGTGGAGCGGGTAAGTGGCCACGGATCGAAAGCGCGGACCGACCGCTCAATTTGAATGGCCCTTTGATCCCAGTTTATCCAGGATTCGGATCGACTGAGCTGATGGGCGTAGGTCGCGCCCTGCAATGCCTGGGGGGCAGGATCAAGTTGCCCGGATGAAATGGCGTCGAGCGATGTCGTTAAAAGCGTTGCCCCGAGAACGGACAAGCGATCATGCAGTGACTGGCCGGTGTCATCGGCGTTGATGGGCAGCGAGACGTGAGCCAGAACGGGCCCGGTATCCAGGCCTTCGTCCATCTGCATTAATGAGATTCCGGTCTGCGAGTCGCCCGCCGCGATGGCTCGTTGGATCGGCGCCGCCCCCCGCCATCGCGGAAGGAGTGACGCGTGAACGTTAACGCATCCAAGGCGTGGGGCGAGAAGTGACGGGCGCCTTAAGATCACGCCGTAGGCCACAACAATCAGCAGATCCACTTTTCCTGCCTTCAGGAAATCAGTTTCTTCGTCGAGCGTGGCGGGTTGCCGTACCGGAATACCGAGATCAATAGCCGCACGTTTTACCGCACAGGCGCGCAGGTTGCGACCGCGGCCTGCGGGTCGATCGGGCTGGGTGTAGACGGCCAGTAGATCGACGCCGGCATTGGATAGCGCGTTTAGACAGGGCACCGCGAAATCAGGCGTGCCGGCGAATGCGATGCGCATCTTGGGTTGCGTTATGAAACCGCAGAGACCTTGGTTGAGGGCGTCGATCGGGGATGGACGGGCCGGTCTTCTCGAGCCAGTCGCTTGCGGATCCGATCCCGCTTCAACTGCGAAAGATAGTCTACGAATACTTTCCCATCGAGATGGTCCACTTCATGTTGCAGGCATATTGCCTCTAATCCTGAAACGTCCTGCTCAAAAGGGCGGCCCTCGCGGTCCAGGGCGGACACCTTGATGTTTGGGTAACGATACACCGGCACAATTTCGCCCGGGACGGACAGACAGCCCTCATCAGATTCCACAAGATCGCCAGACCCGGCAAGAACCGGATTTATGAAGACTTGTAATCCGCTCTTGGTTTCTGAGGTATCCATGACCAAAAGACGCCGATGTACGTTGACCTGAGTCGCAGCCAGACCAATGCCGGGAGCCGCATACATCGTCTCCGCCATATCATCGATCAGGCGCTGTAACGCCCCGTCGACTTCCTCTACGGGCTCAGCCTTGGTGCGGAGTCTGGGGTCCGGGTAAACGAGAATATCGAGCAGGGCCATCTAAAGCAGGCTTTGGTTAGGGGGTGTGAAATACGTCACTTGGCGATTGGGTTTTGGTTCTCTACACTAAATGCGATCCAAAATCCTCAAACTCAATAACGTGGATACCCATGAATTTTAGCCGAAATAGTGAAGGCGTTTCGCGGATGACCGTTAAACCCGCTCCTATCGGATTTGCCGGTTTAGGTCGAGCCGTCATGGGTGGCGCCATCCTGTGCGGCATCACCACCTCGAACCTTTTGGCCGAAGGCGTGCCAGCTGAGTCGATTGTTTTACAGGTAGAGCGACTGAGTCCCCAAGTACGAACCCTTAATTTGGAAGAGGAGGTGCTCACCATCTCTCCTGACGTGATTGCGCCCTTTATGGGCCACCCGGTTCTGATGGACGAGTTGGTCGATCAACCCTCCGGGCGAGTTTTGGTGGGCCTTAACGGCGAGATCATGTTCGGACAGTTCAGCGAATTCATTGCTGAGGACGTTCCTTTCTCGGAGTCGGGTTTATACACGATATTTAGACCGGATCGAGAGGTCCGCCATCCCTTGAGCGGTGAGACGTTGGCCACCAAGGCGTTGGTGCTGGGCATCGCACGCCAAACCCAATCGGGCGAGATCGCGACATTTGAGGTCATTCGTGGCGAACAAGAAATAGGTATCGGTGATCGACTCGTCCCGTGGCAGGGTGAGGCCTCTCTCGACGCAATCACACCCGCTATACCCGGAGCGGCGTTGGATATTAATGTCTATGTGGTGAGCACGCTGAGTGCGGTTGGAGGTGCCGGTAGTTATTCTGTTGTCATTATTTCCGAGGGCGAATCTGCAGGTGTACAGGTCGGCGATCTATTCACCGTGAAAACTCCAGAGCGTCAATTGCTCTTTACAGAGCGGGAAGCGATACCCGTTCGCACAACGAGTGCCTGTGGGTCGTCGCGAGAATCCTTGCTGGTGTCCAGCGGCAGGATAATGGAATGCGCTGAGCGGACGCCTTCGCGCAGAGAACTCGCCGGCCGGTCTTCCGAGGTCGTCCCGCTTCCCGAGACGATCTCCGGAGAGCTGCTGGTGTTTCGGGTATTTGATCGGGTGAGTTTTGCTCTGGTCCGTAAGGCATCGCGGGCAATTCAAGTAGGGGATTGGGTAGGAAGCCCTGGCGGGTAAACGCTCCCGAAATGGGACCTGCTCCATCACCGGAGTCACTTCGCGATTACCCAGATAACGAGACCATGGAGGGTCCGGTGTGGGAAAGACCACCAGAGCGTGGGCGACGCTTGCCCGCGCGTCGTTTCCTGACGGCGTAAAGCGGGCTGCGCTATCGCGTTACCCCGATCCCGAGAAGGCTCTTGACGCGATTCTGGAAGGCGTCGAGCGGAAAGGCGCCGAGAAAGGACCGTCGCGGCTCGGCCGACTCATCAATGAGCGCCAAGTCGAGCAGGATCTCAAATGGTGTGAAGGTTTGAAGCGGAGCATCATCGGAATCACGGACAGCATCTACCCCGCCCTGTTGAAAGAGATTTCGTCACCGCCACTGGTTTTGTATGGCGAAGGAGAGCTTGGCCTTTTGAATCGGCCGTCGGTGGCTATTGTGGGCAGTCGCAAGCCAACGTACGCGGGAGCCGAAATCGCTGAGACTATCGCTAAAGATATAGCAGGTAGGGGAGTGGTCATTGTCAGCGGGCTGGCTCATGGCGTCGACAGCGCGGCCCATCAAGGCGCCATCGCCGCTCAGGGCTTTACGATCGGTGTCTGCGCGACTGGGCTCGACACCATTTATCCGAAGCGAAATGAGAGACTGGGATCTCGCATCGCGGAAACTGGCTTGCTGCTTTCAGAGTTCCCGGTCGGTGTTGGAGTGCGCCGCCACCACTTCCCGCAGCGTAACCGAATCATCAGCGGATTAAGTTCAGGCACCGTAGTGATTGAGGCCGCTGAGCGGAGTGGCAGTCTCATTACCGCAGGCTTCGCCGCGGATCAGGGTCGTGAGGTGTTCGCGGTTCCCGGGTCGGTATACTCGCCCGCATCGCGCGGTTCGCACCAGCTTATTCGGGACGGTGCCTGCCTTGTGGAATCAGGTATGCAGGTACTGCAGGGCCTTGGTTGGTTAGACCTGGAAGCGCATGTCAAAGACGCCGATGATCTGCCCCGTGGGCCCAGTGACGCGGTTGTCGACGCTGTCGATTTTGCGCCTACGCCGCTGGATCAAATCGCTGACCGGTCCGGTTTGACGATGGCTGAAGTTTCGGCCATCCTGATAGAAATGGAGTGTCAGCAGTTGATTCGGGCATGTCCCGGCGGTTATGTTCGCCTCCGGTGAGAGGTATTCGTGGCGAGCGAGACAAGGTGGGCAGCTCCATTTCGTGGTCGTGAACGTCGTCAATATAGAGTCGTGAATATAGAAAAGCAGTCGTTAAAAGGGGTCAGACAAGACCCCCTCTGAAGCAAGTCATACAGGAATTATGGGTAAGTCTCTGGTAATCGTAGAGTCTCCAGCGAAAGCGAAGACCATCAATAAATATCTCGGTGACCAGTATGTGGTCAAGTCGAGTGTTGGCCATGTCCGCGATCTTCCTGTCAGCGGCTCGCGTGAAAAAACAGATCCAAAGGCTCGCGCCGCGCAGGCTGCACTGACCCGCAAGATGTCCCCGGAGCAAAAAGCGATCTACCGTCGGGAGAAAGCGAAACGGGATCTTGTGCAAAACATGGGTATTAATCCTGAGAACGGCTGGGAAGCGAACTATCAGGTACTCCCGGACAAGGTCAAGGTGGTCACGGAGTTGAAAAAGTTGGCCGCGTCGAGCGACACGATCTACCTGGCTACGGATCTCGATCGCGAGGGCGAAGCTATCGCCTGGCACCTGAAGGAAGTGATTGGTGCTGATGCAGATCGATATCGCCGGGTGGTTTTCAATGAAATCACCAAGCAGGCGGTTCAGGATGCGTTCTCGGATCCCGGCCGGCTGGACGAGGATAAGGTGCAGGCCCAGCAAACCCGACGGTTTCTTGATCGCGTGGTGGGTTTCATGCTGTCGCCGCTCCTGTGGGCAAAAATAGCCCGAGGCCTGTCGGCTGGACGGGTGCAGTCGGTGGCGGTCAGCCTTTTGGTGGATCGGGAGCGCGAGATCCGGGCATTTGTACCAGAGGAGTTCTGGGAGGTCTTCGCCCATACCGAGTCCGATGAAGGCCCGCTTCGCTTACAAGTCGCAAAACAGGACGGTAAGGATTTTCGACCCTCCAGCAAAGCCCAAACCGATGAGGCACTGGCGCTGCTGAACGATGGCACCTACATCGTTACGGAGCGCAGTGACAAGAAAACCCAGTCGCGTCCAAGTCCGCCGCTTATCACGTCGACTTTGCAGCAGGCGGCCAGCACCCGACTTGGATTTTCCGTCAAAAAGACGATGACATTGGCTCAGAGACTTTACGAGGCGGGATTCATTACGTACATGAGAACGGATTCGACCCACCTGAGTCCCGAGGCGTTGTCCGGGTGCCGTCAGTTGATTCAGGAGCGATATGGCGCCGCGTATCTGCCGGATGCTGCGAATCTCTACTCCAGCAAGGCAGGCGCTCAGGAGGCGCATGAGGCGATTCGGCCTACCGATGTACATCGACAGCCCTCGCAGCTGGGTCTGGAGCGGGATCAGGAGAGACTCTATGAGCTGATTCGCAACTTTTTCATTGCCTCTCAGATGACGCCTTCCCGCTATCTGAGTTCGTCTCTAAAGGTGGAGTGTGGGGGCTTCGAGTTGCGTGCTCGTGGTCGAATTCTCGAATTCGATGGCTACACAAAAGTCCTCCCGCCGGCCGGCAAACAGGAGGACGAAGTCTTGCCCGACATCAGGGAGGGAGCGGGACTTAGGCTACTGACACTTGATCCGAAGCAGAATTTCACCAAGCCCGTCGGTCGGTTTACCGAAGCCAGTCTGGTGAAAGAACTCGAGAAACGCGGAATCGGCCGACCGTCGACATATGCTTCCATCATTTCGACGATTCAGGACCGCGGTTATGTCAAATTAACTAACCGCCGATTTTTTGCGCAAAAGGTTGGCGAAATTGTGACCGATCGACTGAGGGAAAATTTTTCGGATCTGATGGATTATGGATTCACGGCTGATATGGAGGCAACGCTTGACGAGATTGCCTTGGGCCAGAAGAACTGGAAAACGGTTCTGGATTCTTTCTACGAAGGATTTTCCCAGAAGGTCGATGCGGCTCTGGGTGAGGGCGAGGGCAAGGAAGCAGTCGGCGGCATGCGGGCGAACTTGCCCACGGAGACCAGCGTAGTTTGCCCAACCTGCGGCCGACCCATGCAGATTCGAAACGGGGCGACCGGTGTGTTTTTGGGGTGTTCGGGCTATGCGCTCACGCCAAAAGAGCGCTGCACGCAGACTCTCAATCTGATTCCGGGAGACGACGTTGAAGAGGCTGAGCGCTCGGAAGATGAAGAGGCATTGCGGCTGGTCAATGTCAAACGGTGTAGCAGCTGCCATAGCGCAATGGAGTCATACCTCATCGATGAAAAGAGGAAGATTCACATCTGCGGCAATAACCCGGATTGCGCAGGGTTTGAGATAGAACTCGGTGAATTCAAGTTGAAAGGGTATGACGGCCCGACGCTAGAGTGCGATAAATGCGGTGCGGAGATGCAGTTGAAATCGGGTCGGTTCGGGAAATACTTCGGTTGTACGGCAGAGGGCTGCAAAAACACGCGAAAACTCCTGCGCAGCGGAGAACCCGCGCCGCCCAAGGCGGACCCGATTCCGATGCCGCACCTTCGTTGCCAGAAGGTCGATGACCACTACCTGTTGAGAGACGGCGCGTCTGGGTTGTTTCTGGCCGCGAGCCAGTTTCCCAGAAACCGCGAGACGCGTGCGCCGCTGGTTGAGGAGGTAGCGAGCGTAGCGGACCTCCTGGATCCCAAGCATCGATATCTTGCCGCTGCGCCGACGCACGATTCGGATGGTAATCCGGCACAGATTCGTTTTAGCCGCAAGACCAAAGAGCAGTACGTTATGACTGAGGCAGACGGTAAGGCAACGGGTTGGAAAGCGTTTTATCGCGACGGAAGTTGGGAGATCAGTGAAAAGGCGTCCTCATCGGCAACTCGGACGAAAAATCCGGCACGGGTAGCTAAAAAAAGCGCCAAGAAGACAACCAAAAAAACCACCAGGAAAAAGTCCTCCGCCAAAAAATCCACGCCGCTAACAGACGGATCGGATCCGTGACGCGATGAGGTGATGGACGAATCGGTCTCGAAGTAGCGCGTCAGAACAGTCCCTGTATGGGATCGATCGTGGACCCTGGATCGGGAAACGGCGGTTCGCTTCCGCGAACAAAATACTCAAGGTAACTTTTCGGGTCGTCCTCGCGCGCGCGAAGACCGCTGTCGCGGTTTACGCGAACGGAGATGATGTTGTCAGGGATAGGTCTTGGCGTCTTGGTGCTGGATCCAAGTGCGGTCGACATAAAATCGATCCATATCGGTAGCGCCGCTCGAGCGCCAGACTCTCCCTCGCCCAGATCCTTCGGGCTGTCGAAGCCTACCCAAACGCTGGTGACGACGTCCGGGTTGTAGCCCGTAAACCACGCATCAAAGTAGTTATTTGTGGTCCCGGTTTTGCCAGCCAAATCGTCCCGATCCAGTTTGGCCGCCGCCCGGGCCGTGCCGGAGCGAACAACTTCCTGCATGAGGCTGTCCACAATGAACGCGTTTTCGGCAGAGATGATCCTTTTGGCAAAGCGAAGGTCGATGGTTTTTTGGGGTCGGGCCTGAGGGTCATTCGAAGGAGCAGGGCAATCGGGACAGAGCATTACCCGGTTTGCGTATTCGATGATTCCACCCGACTGATCCTCAATGCGGGCGATGAAATAGGGCTCGATCAGGTAACCGCCGTTGGCAAATGCAGCATACCCTCGGACAATCTCCATGGGGGTGACCGTCGCAGATCCAAGCGCAAGAGAGAGACCTTTCGGCAATCGCGATGGCTCAAAGCCAAAGGTCGACAGATAATCGCGAACCGTTTCGATGCCAAGGGCCCGGACGAGTCTCACGGACACCAAATTTAAAGAGATGCTCAACGCTTCACGAAGTCGGGTGGGGCCGAATACCTGCTTGCTGTAATTCTGCGGACGCCACGCACCCCCCACGTCATCCTCCACCACGATGGGGGCCCCGCTAACGAGCGTTGACGCGGTAAAACCGTTAGCAATCGCAGCGGAGTAAATAAATGGCTTGATATTCGAGCCCGGCTGTCGTTCAGCCTGGACAACGCGATTAAACCGGCTGGCCTTGAAATCAAGGCCGCCAACCAGAGCCAGGACAGAGGCATCCGTAGGGTCTAAAGAAACGAGCGCTCCTTGAATCTCGGGGATTTGAGATAACGCCAAATCCGACCCTGACCCGCTGTAGTAAATCACGTCGCCCGGGTGCAGGAAGCTTGAAGGACTTTTGCCGGTCCAACGCCAGCCCGCAGGAGAGATAGACCGGAACTTACCGTCACTGGTGAACAAGTCGATCGCGTCTCCGCCAGGCCTAATCACCATAGCCGGTCGAGACCCGGCGGCAGAGGGGTAGTTTGCGAGAGAGGCCAGTCGCTGGCTTTCCGTCGCAAAGTCGACCGGGTTGATATACCCGGCCGGGCCTCGATAACCGTGTCGGCGGTCGTAAGCGACCAGCCCCGTTTTCAAGGCCTGATTTGCCGCCTTCTGGTTTTTGGCGGACACCGTGGTGTACACCCGATAGCCCGACGCGTAGACCTCTTCGCCAAAGCGAGCCACCATGTAGTCACGCACCATTTCAGCGAGGTACGGCGCGTTAAGCTCGATGTCCATCCCGTGCCGTTGGGCGGTAATGGGCGCAGAGCGAGCGGCTTCGTAATCCACCTCACTGATACGTTTGAGCTCCCGCATCCGACCCAGCACGTAATCGCGCCGTTTGCTTGCACGATCGGGGTTGCTTACGGGGTTGATCGAAGACGGCGCTTTGGGCAGCCCGGCGAGCATGGCGAGCTGTGCAAGGTTCAGCGACGCGAGGGGCTTGTCGTAATAAAAAAAAGATGCGGCCTGGAAGCCGTAGCTACGATGGCCCAGAAAAATCTTGTTCAGATAAAGTTCGAGGATCTGCTCTTTAGAGAGTTCTCGCTCCAGCCGGAAAGCCAATAAGGCTTCTTTTATCTTTCGGCTGTAGGTTTTTTCCCTAGAAAGGAAGTAGTTTCTGGCCACCTGCATGGTTATGGTGCTGGCGCCCTGGCGGGTATCCATAGATCGCAGGTTGGCGACGATAGCGCGGGCAACTCCAAGTAGGTCAATGCCATGGTGACTAAAGAAACGGTCGTCCTCTGCGGCCAGGATCGCATCAATCAGTTGCCCAGGCGTATCCTCGAATCGCACGGTGATGCGCCGCTCATCGCCAAATTCGCCCAATAACTTGCCGTCAATCGAGTAGATCCGCAGCGGTTCCTTCAGGCGGATATCCTGAACTTCGCTGATCGCGGGTAAATCCTGCCAGACCACGGCGATTAAGGTGCCGACAGCGACAGACGCCATCAGTCCTAACGAAGCAAGGATAAAAAAAAGGCGGCGAAGGCGCATAGGATGCTAAAACGGATGGAATATGGAGTGAGAACCCCACAACGGTCGGCAATTTTATCAAAGGCTGAATTTTCGGCTCGGCGCTCGACCGGCAATCAACGGGGGAGCATCAAGGCAAGGGGTCGCGGTACACTTTGCGCTCATGGGGCTTTTCCAGAAAAAAAACCGCCCGGCGCTCGGTATCGATATCGGCAGCGCGGGGATCAAGGTGCTCGAGATGTCTGCTGCGGGCAAAAATTATCGGGCGGACCGGGCTGGATTCGAGCCTCTCCCGAAGAATGCGATCGTCGAGCATGGTATTGCGGATCTTGATGCAGCCAGCCAGGCGATACGACGTGCTGTCGCGCACTCGCAAAGCTCCCGAAAGTATGCCGTGGTCGCGGTATCACCAACTCACATCATCACACGCACGCTTACCCTTCCTGCGGGCCTCAGCGACGGTGAAATTGAAGAGCAGGTCATGATTGAAGCGGCGCAGCAAATTCCTCACCCCTTGGATGAAATTTATCTTGACTTCAGTGTCACGGGCGGCGCGCGGGAAGGGAGTGATGATCAGGTGCTGATTACGGCTTGTCGTCGCGAAATAGTGGAGGACTATGCGGCGGTGCTTGAGTTAGCGGGCCTAAGCCCGAGTGTGGTGGACATTGGTGTATTCGCAATCGAGCGGGGTTTTGGTTTTGTCGCAAAAGGTTTGGGCGAAGATCTCGATGGTCGCGCCATCGGGCTAATGGATTTTGGCGATGTCTCGACCCGACTGGATTTATTTGTTGACGGCCGCTCGGTGTACGGGCGCGAACAGAATTTTGGCGGTCGGATCCTGACGGAGAACATTCGCTCGCGCTATGGTGTGGATTATCGTGAAGCGGAGGCCATGAAGCGAACGGGCGATCTGCCACAAAACTATACCCAAGATCTTCTGACGCCTTTTCGTGACGCGATGGCAAGAGAGGCAGCGCGCGCACTTGAATTTTGTCTAACGGCCACGCAACGAAGTTACGTTGATGCGCTGATGATCAGTGGCGGCTGCGCGCAGATTGCCGAGGTGGCCTCTGTTATCGAGGCGTATATCGGAGTGCCGACATTAATTGCCGACCCCTTCGCGGAAGGCACCGGTATACGAGCAGCCAAGCTGGTTGAACGGCATGGGCCTACGATGGTAAAGGCTGTGGGTCTTGCATTACGGGGGGTCGCATGACACGGGGCGTGAACCTGTTGCCCTGGCGGGAAGAGCGTCGGCAGCGTCAGAGGCGCTCGGCGCTAACCGCGTCGGTGTTGGTTGCTGTGCTGACCCTGGGCGCGCTGGGAGGCGTCTGGTGGAAGCAGAACAGTGATCTCAACTATCAGAACAGTCGAAACCAATTCCTCCAGCAGGCCATCGCTCGCGTAGAAAAGCAGTTGCGTGAGATCCGGGATATCCAAAAGCGCAAAGATGAACTCATGGCGCGGATGGCCGTGATAAGAGAGCTGGAGGAAGAGCGGACCAAATTGGTTCTGGGCATGACTGAGCTGGCGAATTCGAGTCCTGAGGGGGTTTTCTTTTCCTCATTGAAAAGAAGCGCCGCCGGGGTTGAGCTCAAAGGGGTCGCCCAGTCCAGTTCGCGAATATCGGCGCTGATGAAACAGCTCACCGGCACACCCTCATTTGATCGACCCGAGCTCAACATCATCAATGTGGGCAAGACTCAGGAATTCGAGCTGTCGGTGTCGACCCCTCAGGCAAATGCGCTATCTGGCAGCGCTCCAGCGAAACCGTGAGCTGCAGAGGGTTTATTCAGATATGAGCTGGCAGGATGACCTAAAGCGGATCGACATCAATCAGCCCGCGGCATGGCCAGGCTGGTTCGTAATCGTGATGGCGTTGCTGGGCTGCCTCCTTTTTGCATACGGGAGCTGGCATTTTGTGCTCAGTGATCAGCGTCTAACGCTGGAGTCATCTAGAAAAAAAGAGGCTGAGCTAAAAAAAACCTTTAGCGCGAAAAAAGGCATGGTCGTTAATCTGCCCGCATACAAGGCGCAGATGGTAGAGATAGAGGAGCTGCTCGCGGCAATGCTGCAAAAGCTGCCCGACAGTACCGAGGTGCCGTCTCTGCTTGTGGATATTACGGAGGCAGGCAGCCGGCGAGGCCTGGAATTCAGCGTGTTTGACCCGCAGGCCCAGAAGCTGGAAGCGTTTTACACCTCCCTGCCGATACGTGTGGAGGTAAGAGGCAGCTATCATCAAATTGCAAATTTTGTGAGCGACCTGGCCGGGATGTCTCGTATCGTCACAGTGGGGGATCTCACGCTAGTGGGTGAGGAGGACGGTGAGGTTAAGGCCTCGCTTATGCTGCAGACCTACAGTTATCTGCCAGAGGAGGTCTAGATAATGATTTATCAGATCTTTAAAAGTGGGTTGCCCTTTGCGGCTTCTGCTCTGGCACTCGGTGTGCTGACAGGTTGCTCGGAGCAGCGAACACTTGAGGATCTCGAGCGTTACGTGACCACGCTGCATCGCGATGCCGTTCCGAAGGTTGATCCTATACCCGAACAGCCTCCGGTGATATCGGTGACCTATTCGGTGGATGAAAGCAAGGATCCTTTTGCGCCCAGCAATGTGTTCGGCAAGGAAGAATTAGCAGCCACGACGGAGCTGGGGCCTGATCCACTCGCCCCTGACGTTGATCGCGCGAAGGAACCCCTGGAGCAGTTTCCATTGGATGCTTTAAAGTTGCTTGGGACCATGGAACTGGAAAACGATCTCTGGGCATTAATCAGTGCGCCCGATGGGCAAATTCACCGGGTTGTGATGGGCTCCTACCTCGGACAGAACATCGGAAGAATCGTCGGAATCGACAAGACAGCGGGCCGTCTCGATATTGAGGAATTGGTCCAAGGGGCCTCTGGACGCTGGGAGACCAGACAGACAGAGTTACGGACGGGCGAGTAATTCGTTTTGAATTCAAGTACATTCGAGTCTATGAATCGGCTGTGGATTATTCGGCATCTCAGGCAGCTCTCCCGCTGGATAGGCCTGCTGACGATGTTCTGTGTCTCGCAGGGGTTGAATGCCCAGTCGGGCGCTCTTATTACCGATGTTACGTTCACGGCGTTACCGGGTGGCAAGGTACAGATCGATGTCTTGACCGACGGGAATCCGGACAAGCCCCGAATGTTTCGAACCAGTGGGCCCGACCGGATCGTGCTCGATTTTTTTGGCGCCAGCCATTCCCTTAACCAATCGGTAATCGAGGTCGGGCGCGGGTCCGTTGAAAACCTGTTGATCGCCAAGGACGACAAACGGGCGCGCCTGGTAATCAATCTTATCGCTGCGGTGAGTTTCGAGACCACCTATGCACCTGACCGAATACGGCTAACCGTGAATCCTGCCGATACTGAAAACGCGGGCGGCCTGGCAGCGATTGATTCGACCTCTACGCCGAGTGCCGGCAAGGGTGTGTTTCGTCTTGGGTCGATTGACTTTAGGCGCACGCCGGAGGCGGCCGGACGACTCATACTCGAATTCGATCGAGACGATGCCGAGGTCGACATCCGTCAGGAGCTGGGCGAGATCGTGATCGAAGCGGTCGGCGCAGGGATGGATGAATCGCTGCAACGGCGTCTTGACGTGGTCGATTTTGCAACGCCGGTGCGTTTCGTGGATGCCTTTGCCACTGACCGGGGCGTGAAAATAGTCGTGGTGCCTTTTGGGCGTTACGACGTCGTGTCGCTTCAGTCGGGCAATCGATTCATTCTGGACGTATCAAAAGCACCCGGTGGGGCCGATGGTGATTCAAAAGGAACGAGCTACAGCGGCAAATTAATCAGTTTTGATTTTCAGAATATTCCGGTGCGAAGCGCGCTTCAGCAAATTGCTCAGGACACCGACCTTAATTTTGTGATCAGTGACACCGTCGATGGTGAGATGAGTCTGCGACTGAGGAATGTCCCCTGGGATCAGGCACTCGATACGATCATGCTTACCCAAGGCCTAGCTCGGCGGCAACAGGGGAATGTCGTATGGATCGCGCCCGCTGAAGAGATCGCGGATCAGGAAAGACTCACTTTGGAGGCTTCCCGAGAGGTGAGTGAGTTGGAACCAATGGTGTCGGAGTTAATTCAGATCAATTACGCGAAAGCCGCCGACATTGCCAGTTTGCTTAAATCGGTTCGGGCCGTTGAATCCAATATGCAGCAGTCGATGTTTGGCAGCGTGTCCATGGCTGAGGTCCAAACCGAGGAAAACCGTTTGCTGTCTGATCGGGGAAGCGTGACGGTCGATGAGCGCACGAATTCGCTGCTCGTTCAGGATACCGAAAGAAAAATTCGGGAAATCCGCAAACTGATTACCGAGCTCGATCGGCCCGTCAAGCAGGTGCTGATCGAGACGCGCATTGTCGAGGCCAGAGAGGATTTCAGCCGAAACTTGGGGGTCAAACTCGGGCTGACTGGCATTAACAGCAACACGGCATTGGGCACGGCGATGGGGTCTGGATCGCTGAACAATACCTCGACGATTCGCACGGACGGAATCAATGCCAGTGGTGACGGCTCATTGGGTGTTAATTTCCCGGCCAATGGCATTGGATCGGTGTCGCCCGCTTCCTACGCGCTAACGCTGGCAAAAGCAGGCGCCGGGTGGGCGGGTCTTATTGACTTGGAAATTTCAGCGCTTGAGGCTGAGGGCAACGGCAAAATTGTGGCGAACCCAAGATTACTGACGGCCGATAAGCAAGAAGCGCATATCGAGCAGGGTCAGGAGCGCATTTTCACGACCAACACGCTGGGTGAGGGAACGGTCGTGACCAAGAAGGCGGTGCTGGGACTTACCGTTACGCCTCAGATCACGCCTGATGACCGGGTGATTCTGGATGTATTTGTGACCAAAGACTCTTTTGTCTCAGCCACCGAAGAGAATATTAATACGCTTCAGGTGCGGACTCAGGTGCTGCTTGATAACGGCGAGACCGTCGTGCTGGGTGGAATTTACGAGCAGCAAACATCAGAGAGCGTGTCCAAAGTCCCGGTCCTTGGTGATCTGCCGATTCTGGGGCCTCTTTTCAGAACCAAGGGAATCCTTGATAATCGAAGCGAGCTGCTCATTTTCCTTACTCCGCGAATCGTGAACCCGGTTTTGACGGCGGGTTAGAGCATTTTTTTCTTCAAGCGGTTTGACGCTGACGCTGTGCCATGATTTCTGCAAGCAATATTTATTTGGTTGGGCCCATGGGAGTGGGCAAGACGACGGTCGGACGCTCTTTGGCAAAGAGTCTTGGGATGGAGTTCGTCGATTCAGATCAGGAGATTGAAGCGCGCACCGGTGTGAGCATCAGCACGATCTTTGATATCGAGGGCGAAGCCGGGTTTCGGGAGAGAGAAGCGAAAGAAATCTTCGAGCTTGTCAAACGCAAAAATATCGTGCTTGCGACCGGTGGCGGAGCCGTGACACGCGAGGATGTGCGTAAAGCCATGCGTCATAACGGTCTTGTGATCTATCTGCATGCCACTCTGGATATGCTGGTCGAACGAACGCGCTCCAGCAAGAACCGACCGCTCCTAAATACCGGCGAAGATCCCCGAGTGGTCCTCGAGGCACTGATGACTGAGCGAGAGCCACTGTACCGCGCCGAGGCAGATATCGTCTTTGAAACCGATTCTCGATCGCCGCACGCGGTGGCAAAAGACATCTGCAACGAGATTCGCAAACGTTGGCAACCCTGACCGTTGACCTGGGTGATAGAAGCTACCCCATCCTAGTGGGCTCCGGCCTTTTAGAGGAGAAGGGGCTGATTGCCCGCTACATCTCGGGAAATGAAGTACTGGTTATAACCAACGAGACGGTCGCCCCCCTGTATCTCGACAAATTAATTGGGGCGCTCGATCGATTTAACGTGACCTGCCAGATCTTGCCTGACGGGGAGCAACATAAATCGCTCGTGACGCTGCAAGGTATTTTCGATACGTTACTCAAGAATCGCCTGAGTCGGGACGTGACGCTCGTGGCGCTCGGCGGGGGTGTGATTGGTGATATCGCCGGTTTTGCCGCTGCCTGTTATCAACGCGGCGTCGCCTTCCTTCAGATCCCCACCACGCTATTGGCTCAGGTGGACTCGGCAGTAGGCGGGAAGACAGCGGTTAACCACCCGCTGGGAAAAAACATGATTGGCGCCTTCCATCAGCCG
>RGTL01000121.1 GCA_010025385.1 Gammaproteobacteria bacterium
TTCAGCGGCAAAGTGGATAAGTGCGATCTATGTGGAGGCGATCCACAGTGTGTGAAGGCGTGCCCGACGGACGCCATCACGTATTTGGACGCCGGCGCCACCAGCGTAGGCAAAATGGCCGCGTCGGCCGAGCAGTCGATACAGGGAGCAAATTCATGAGCTGGCAAGGCAAGATCTTACGGGTGAACCTGACCTCCGGTGACATCAGTCCGGAGCCACTCAATATGGAATGGGCGAACGATTACATTGGTGAACGGGGATTGGGCACCAAGTACCTCTGGGAAAACATGGATCCAAAAGCTGATCCCATGGGTCCGGATAACGTTTTGATTTTTGCTACAGGTCCGCTCACGGGCACGGGCGCCTCAACCAGTGGTCGTTATGCGGTGATCACCAAGGGACCGCTTACGGGAGCAATCGCTTGTTCAAACAGCGGCGGCAAGTTCGGCGCGGAGCTGAAATTTGCGGGCTTCGATCTGCTGCTGGTTGAGGGCCGATCCGAGAAGCCCGTCTACCTTTTGATCGAAGGAGATGAGATCAGTTTGCAAAAAGCGGACAAGTTGTGGGGCAAAACCGTATGGGAAACCGACGAGTGGATTAAAAAGACCCATCACAACCCGCTTTTGAAGATTGCCACGATCGGCGTGGCAGGCGAGCGCGGTGTCCGCTATGCGTCGGTGGTAAACGACCTGCATCGCGCGGCGGGTCGTTCCGGGGTCGGAACGGTCATGGGTTCGAAGAACCTGAAGGCGATTGCCGTACGCGGCACCCAGGGAGTGAAGGTTAAGGATCCGAAGCGCTTTATGGCGGTCACGGACGAGATGAAGAACCTCCTGGCTAAGCACACAGGCGGCCTCACGAAGTATGGCACTAACGCGATGATGGACACGATGCAGGAGTTTGGCGGGTTGCCCACGCGTAATTTCAAGGAAGTGCAGTTCGAGGGCTATGACAAAGTCGACGCTAAAGCCATGCTCAAGACTGATGAGACTGGACACACTAATTTGCTGACCAACAAAGCGTGTTTCGGGTGCACAATAGCCTGCGGCCGGATTGCCCATATTCGAAAAGACCACTTTACGATCCAGAACCGCAAAGAGTACTGGCACGCCTCTGGTGGCCTTGAATACGAGACGGCCTTTGCCTTCGGACCGGTCATCGGGGTTGATGATATCGACGCCTGCACGTTCGCCGGTTACTTGATGAACGAACATGGCATGGATCCGATTTCTTTCGGGGTCACGTTGGCGGCGGCTATGGAGCTTTACGAGATGGGCGTCATCACTAAAGAGGACACCGATGGCGTCGAGTTGACCTTTGGTAATCCTGAGGCGCTCACCATCATGGCCGAGAAAACCGGCAAGCAGGAAGGGTTTGGAGAGATATTGGGCCTTGGCTCTAAATTGATGTGTGAAAAATACGGTCATCCGGAGCTGTCCATGACGGTGAAAGGTCAGGAATTTGCCGGTTACGACTCCAGGGCGCTTCAGGGTATGGGTCTTGGTTATGCGACCGGCAACCGCGGCGCGTGTCACCTAAAGCACGATACGTTCGAGGCCGACATGGACGACCAGACCGGCGCCGGCAAGGCCGAGCCTTGCAAGACCTCACAGGACTGGACTGCCGCCGTGGATTCGAGCGGTCTTTGCATGTTCACCATGGGAGCGTGGGGCGCGCCCGAGTTTGCAGCGCAACTCGATGCCGACACCGAGGGCGAGTGGACGGCAGAGCGCCTCACTCATTGCGGCGAGAGAATATGGAACCTCGAGCGGATGTTTAATCTGGCCGCTGGGCTGACCAAGGCCGACGATACCTTACCGCCTCGCTTACTGAACGATCCGGCGCCGAGCGGAACCGCGAAAGGGAAGGTCAATGAGCTGGATCGTATGCTTCCTGAATATTACGATCTGCGCGGTTGGAGCGAAGACGGGGTGCCAACTGAAGACACACTCGGTCGCCTGGGCTTGCGATAGGCGAGCGAATCCTATGCGCGTAGGCGTCAAGGTCACGGGCCACTTAATCGATTTATGCTCTGCGACGCATGTTGATCTGGATGAGGGCGCCTGTGTTGATGCCGCGTTGGGCGCGCTGGGAATACCCCCGGCCCAGGTCGGATTGGTGTCGGTAAATGGGGAGGCGGTGCCAAAAGCAAAGCGCGCGGAGATGGTACTAAGAGAGTCGGACGAGATGGTCGTCATGGCGCCTCTGACGGGTGGCTGAACTCGCTCCTTCTGGGTCGTCTCTCGGTCTTTTCTTGACGGCGGCTCTGATCCTGGCGCTCACGCCGGGACCCGGGGTGTTTTATATCGTCGCCAGCGCTCTTGCGGGCGGCACACGTGCCGGATTGTTATCGGTGCTCGGCATTGCGCTTGGTACGCTCGTGCATATTGTCTTTGCCGTCGTAGGCCTTACAGCGCTGATCGCTTCCATGCCTCAAGCCTTCGCGATTCTCAAATACACGGGGGCCGTTTATCTGATCTTTCTCGGTGTCCGGGTAATTTGGGGCATATCGGCGCCGGATGGCTCAAGCGGGCGACCTGTGCCGACTCGGTCACTAGCGATCGTTCGCCGGGCAATTATTATCAATGTATTGAACCCGAAGGTCGGTATTTTTTTTCTTGCCTTTTTGCCGCAGTTTGTCGATCCGGCTCGAGGGAGTGTAGCAGCACAGTTCATTGCGCTCGGTCTCACGCTGGTTATTCTGGCGTCTTTCACTGACACGCTCTACGCGATGTTTTCCTCCAAGGTGTCGCGCTGGTTGAGCGAAAACGTGCGAAACCAAAAATGGCCGGGCCGTGTGGCGGGATCGACCTACATGGCGCTCGGTGTTGCAAGCGCCTTACTTCAGGCGCCTTTAGCTTAGGCGGAGTAGAGGGGAATTAGCTGCGCGGACAATCGACGTCGGGCGCGCTTTCGTACCAGAAACGTCCCGTCAGGTCGCCGCGCCACACCCAGGCGGCGAGTAGCGGTTGTGCTTTTGTACGCATTGCGTGGATAGCCGCTGGCGGGTGATGGATGAGCGCGCCGGGTAGGGCCGAAAATTCATCGTTATCCACCCGCCAGTGCGCCTCGCCGCTCAGAATGAAATAAAACTCCTCGGCATCATGGGCGTGACCAGGGTAGGCGATTTCCGGCTGCTGCAGAAGTAAACCGGCTCGGATGGGTTCAGAACCCGACGGGGGATTTTCATCGACCAGTATGGAGTAGGCATACCCCCCGGCAAAAAATTCGGGAATGCCGCGACTGGCCTCCGCCCACGGGGAGAGCCGGGCGGCAGCCTCGCCAGCGCCTGCCAAATCAAGGTGAGGCGGGATCGCCCTTACGGCGTCTTCAAGACATACGTTAGACGTGGCGCACTGGCTCGACGGGGGTGGGCGTCGATCGTTCGGTACGGCCTCAATTAACGACGCCAGGGAGCGGAACGCTTCCTTTTCTGAAAGACGTGATACCTGTGCCAACGCGGAAAGAAACGTCTTTAAATACTCGCTCATTGATACCCCTGATCCCTTGATTAAGTGGTTATTGATTATTGGTAGATGTTCAATCCATTGGATATGTGACCGTAATGCAGTAATCTTATCTTTTCGGATATTAAACCGCGAGAGCGTTTTCACGGAATCATCAGCGCATATTATGTTTGGACCAGCCAATAGGAATCGACTGTGAGCGAGCTTCTGCTTAGTATGCGTGCGCTCGTCATTGAAGCCGATGTCGACGGGCATTGGAAGCCCATAGTTAAAGGCCTCAACATGGATCTGCATAAGGGCGAGATAATCGGATTGATCGGTGAATCCGGTGCGGGCAAGTCCACGTTTGGTCTTGCCGCCATGGGCTATACCAAGCCTGGGTGTCGGATAGTCTCCGGCTCGATCAAGCTCGGGGGAGAGGAACTGGTTGGCGCGAGCGTCTCGCGACTTCGTCAGATTCGCGGCAACAGCGTGTCCTACGTCGCCCAGAGCGCGGCGGCGTCGTTCAATCCGGCCCATCGCCTGATTGATCAATTCGCAGAAGCACCCGTGCAGCATGGGAAGATGCGGGCCGAGGAGGCTGAGCGCCGCGGGACGGAGCTCTACCGGCAGCTGGATTTACCCGATCCAGAGCACATCGGTAAACGGTTTCCTCATCAGGTCTCTGGCGGGCAGTTGCAGCGCGCCATGACTGCCATGGCGATGGGTTGCGATCCCCGGCTGGTTATTTTTGATGAGCCTACGACGGCTCTTGATGTCACCACCCAGATCGAGGTGCTTTCGACTATTAAGGAAGCCGTACGGGCCCGTGGCGTGGCGGCGATATACATCACGCATGACCTTGCGGTAGTGGCACAGGTGGCGGATCGAATCATGGTGCTGCGCCATGGCGATCTTGTGGAAGAGGGCAAGGCCCGCGACCTGCTGGACCATCCGCAACAGGAGTACACGCGCCGATTACTGGCCGTGCGCTCGTTGCGCGAGGATAAACAGCTAGGATCCAGTGGCTCAACCGTCCTCGAGGTGAGTGGTGTCAGCGCTCGGTATCCGAGCGCCGAACAGTCCGTGCTAAACGACGTGCATGTGCAGGTGTCAAAGGGTCAGACGGTCGCAGTCGTTGGTGAGTCCGGAAGCGGCAAGAGCACGCTCGCGCGAGTCATTACAGGACTGTTGCCCCCTTATCAGGGCCATGTTCAATTTTCTGGGCAAACGCTGTCGCCTGAGTTGCGTCATCGCAGTAAAGATCAGCTGCGGGCCATTCAGATGATTTATCAGATGCCTGATGTTGCTCTTAATCCGAAACAGAAAGTAAAAGAGGTGATTGGTCGACCGCTCGAGTTCTACCTCGGGTTGAAGGGTCAGGCGAGAACCGATCGGATTCACGAACTGCTAAAACAGATTGAGCTGCCCGTCGATTACGCCGAGCGGTATCCCAGCCAACTCTCCGGAGGCGAGAAGCAGCGCGTGTGTATTGCCCGTGCGCTTGCGGCAGAACCCGATCTCATCATATGCGACGAAGTGACCTCTGCCCTCGACCAGTTGGTAGCGGAAGGTATTCTTGAGCTGCTTCAGAACTTACAGAACAAACTTGGCGTCTCTTATCTTTTTATTACCCACGACCTTGCTACCGTGAAGGCCATTGCAGACCATATTGTCGTGATGTATCAGGGCCGGGTGGTCGAGCAGGGCGAGAAGGTGGAAATCCTCAGCCCGCCGCATGAGCCGTATACAGAGCTGTTGCTCTCGTCGGTCCCTGAGATGGATCCGGATTGGCTGGATGCGCTCGTGGATAAACGAAACCGTGGGGAACTGCCCACGATTGCCTCCATTCAGTGAATCAGGCTCTTTTCTTTTTTGATCTCTGTATCCACTATTTATTTTCAGGAGTACGGTTTTGAAACACCCCCTGCATGTCGTTGATGCCAAGAAGAAACTTAAATCGGATCAAATCGAGGTCGACGATAAAAAAGTCGCCCGTCGCATAAAAGACGCGGTGGAAAGCATGGAGGAACGAGGGCTTCCGCCGCTTAGCTATCCGGAGATTGCCGGTCTTTGCGATGTGTCTGAAAAGAACGTCTGGAACTGGGCGCGGGAGGGCAAGATCTCCAAGGCGAAACTACCCACCCTGGCGGCCATTCTCGGCATTACCGTCGAATATCTGCTTACGGGTGTGGATTCAATGTACGACATGGCTCTGGATAAGAGTGCCGGCGGGTTTTCGCTACGGGCAGCCCATGAGACCTTGCGGATCCTGCCGGTGCTGGAAGCCGAGGATTTCATATCGGGGCTGGGGTCCGAGGATGCCCTCAGTGATCGGCTTTCGGAGTGGACAGACGACGTTGAGTCCCGGCCTATGGCATCGATTTCCATCATCGATGAAGCAGACCCGGGTGTACCGACCTTCGCGATGCAGATGACCTCAGATATTTTTGAGGGCATACCAATAGGGACGATCATGTTTTTTTCGAACAAGATCGTCCCCCGAAACGGTGACTATTCGATCTGGCTCACTCGATGGGCGACCACAAAGGGTCCAAAACTCGTCGTGGT
>RGTL01000122.1 GCA_010025385.1 Gammaproteobacteria bacterium
TCTTTTTTCACGCTGGCAAGGATTGCGCCTATTGAGGTCTTGAGAAGCACTGAGAAAGCGGGCGGCGGGCGATTTTTCTGGCTGATCTATCTCATCCCTATCGGCGGACTCATAGGTCTCACGCTTACTCAGGTTGCCTCACCGCTTCTGGTTCTTTTTTTAGCGGGCGGGATCGCGCTGAGCTTGATAGTGATGATGGCCTTGAGCGTGGGGGTGCTTATCGCGATGAAGAGCCTTTCTGATGGCGCGGGGGTATCCTGGCGTTTTGGCCTTGGGAGATTAATTCGCAACAAAACCGCCAGTACCTTTCAAATCTCGACGATTGGTCTTGGGTTGAGCATACTGATTTTGCTGTCGGTGGTAAGAGGTCAGTTGTTTGATGCCTGGGAGTCGAGGACACCCGACGACGCGCCAAACTTTTTTTTCGCCAACATTCAGCCGATCGAGCGCGAAGGTATGGCGCGGTTTTTTCGTGAGCAGTTTAATGGGGCGCCCGCATTTACGCCGATGGCCACCGGACGTTTGGTCGCGATCAATGGCGCGACTCCTGTAGCGGAGGATTATCCAGACCCCCGGACGTCCTCGCGGATAGACGGGAACCTTAATTTTTCGTGGGCCTCCTCGATTCCCCCCGGTAACGAGATCGTCGCCGGGCATTGGTGGGAGCCGGGGTCTTCAGAGCCTGTGGTCTCCCTTGCCGCCCGATGGGCTGAACCGCTTCGTGTGGATGTAGGCGATACCATCTCGGTACGCAGTGGTGCGCAAGTGATTGAGGCCAGGATAATCAACATTCGGGAGGTGCAATGGGAAAGCCTGACACCCAACTTCTTCGTGCTTTTCCCGCCTGCTGTGCTCGAAGATGCGCCACATACCTATCTCAGCGCCGCACGCCTGGAGAGCGAGGACCAGAAAAAGCTCATTGAGTTGAACCGCCTATTCCCCACAATCAATATCATCGATGTAGGCGCAATTTTGGCTCAGGTCCGCCGGGTGTTGGATCTGGTTAGCCTGGCCCTCAATCTGGTCTTTGCCTTCACTCTGGCCGCGGGGGGAGCCGTACTTTTCTCAGTCATGCAGACCAATCAGGAATCGCGTATACGGGACGTCGCTATGCTGAAAGTGCTTGGCTGCGATCGGAGGCGAATCCGGAGGGCTCTCAATTTTGAATTTCTGACCATCGCGATCATCGCCGGTGCACTCGCTGGAACCACGGCTCTGCTAACGGGTCAATGGCTGGCCGAGAGGGTTTTCGAGATTCCTTATGCGACCAATTATCGTGAATTAATTTACGCTTTCCCAACAAGTGTTATCATTGTGTGGCTGGTTAGTGTTCTGGGTGTCAGGCGTGCAGAATATGCACCCCCTCAGGCTCTTCTGAAAGATGTGACTACCTAATTTATGGTCCCGAGAACGATAGACCGTATTCCGAAGTGGTGGTGGGCTGGCCTCATGCTCACGACCCTTTTTTCGTTTGGCGCTGAACAGGCCTTCGCGGGCAGCGACCGCAACGCGGATCAGGCTGCCGCTGAGGCAGAGAAGAAAGCCGAGGAAAAAAAAGCAGCGCCTAAGCCAGCGGCGGTTCCTGCAATCACGGGTATCGGCGTCGCTGTTTTGGATACAGGAATAGCGGTCGATCCGCTCGCGCATCCGGGTTTTTTTGTGCCAGGAAGCGCGAGTTTTGTTGGTAATACCCCGTTTGCGGATCTGGCGGAACAAGGCACGCATGGGACGGCAGTGGCGCAAATCATCCGCCACCTAACTCCCGCGAGCAAGATTCTCTCCCTGCAGACTTCTACCGGCGGACGATCTATATCCGGTGCGGTGACAACCCAGGCCCTGCTCGCGGCGGCCAGCAATCCTAATATCCGGGTCATCAATCACTCGAATGCCGCGCTTGCCGGCTCGGCGGGTGAGGCAATGCTTGCGACTGCTCGGGCCGATCAGGTCGTAGTCATGGGAGCAGGAAACGATTGGGCGCCGTATCCGTTGGGCGACGCGCGACACGCCCCGGGCCTTGCGGGAAAAGGGCTGGTCGTCGGCGGGTTAGGCCCGGAGGGCGAAATGTTGGGGTTCTCAAATCGCGCCGGGGATTTGGCCAATCACTACGTCGTGACGACGGGGTTTTCTGAGTATGCGGACTACTGGGGCACATCGTTCGCGACACCGTATGCTAGTGCGCTGGCTGCTGAATTACGATTGCGTTGGCCCGATTTAAAGGCGCAGGAAGTTGTTTCGATTATTAAATGGTCGGCAACGGACATGGGCGCGCCGGGCGTTGACGAGATTTATGGCTGGGGAAGCATCAATCGGGGGCGGGCCCTCCTGCCGCTAGGCTCCGTAACCGCACCGGTTGGGCCGGGGTATCCCGTGACGGCGGTCCCAGACGACAAGAAAGAAGAGAAGAAATCCACGGATCAGCCGTCGTGGGAGACCCGCCGAATGCAAGTGGGCGCCCCGATTTACTCCGCTGTTCTCAGTCAAGCAAGTCTGTTCAATGCCTTGGTCTTTGATCAGTTCCGGCGTGACTTTTACTACGATCTTTCTAAAACCTTGCGCCTCGCAGGGGAGGTGTCCTTATCACAGCAAGTCCGATCGAGGTGGAATCAGTCTTTGCCCGAGACCATCATTGGCCAGGTCCCGGGTTTTCAGTTGTCCAGTTTTATCTCGGCGATTTCCGAGTCTGGAATCGGTGAAAGAGGTAGCGCCGATCAGGCGCCCATATTGCTGCTGCGCTCCTCGAGCGACGCCCCGGCGCGTACCGCTCTGGGGTTTGGTCTGTATCCGCAGTCCAACGCGGGCGCAAAAGCGTATTTAGTTGAGAACCAGTTTGTTTACGATCACGCGATGGCTTGGCGTCAGACAAGCATTGGTCATTATCAGGATAAAGGGCTGCATAGTCTTGCGGCCTTTGAGATGAGTCCTGGCGTCGTGATGGAGGCTCGTTATTCTGATGTGGGTGACGAAAACGATCTAGGATATGAAAGCAACGAGACATCGATTGCTTCCCATTTTGATTTCGGTGATTTAGGGGTCAGCGTTGAAGGAGGTTGGCTTAACGAACAAGGGACCATGTTCGGCGGGGCGCCGGGTGGCCCGATGAGCGCTGATTCGTCCGAGACCCGGTTTATTAAAGTGTCCGGATATAAACGGCTCGGGCCTCAATTTGCTCTTGTCGGTTCAGTAATCGGTGCACTCACGCAAGTGGATGGGCAGTCGGGCACGCTGCTGGCTAATTATTCGGATATGCAGTCAGATGGCTGGCTGGTTGGACTTCATTCCAAATCCGTGTTTACGACGGCTGATTCCATCAGTTTTACGGTGGCGCAGCCGCTTCGCGTTCGATCAGGCGAGGCCGATCTCGATATTGCCTACGGCCTGGATCAGGCGAGGCAGGTTCTGCGTCATCGCCAGCGCCTCAGCCTCGAGCCCTCGGGGACAGAAACCCTTGTGGAGTTCGGCTATCGCGCGCCCTGGGGCAAGGGTTGGAATATTGGAGGTTTTCTGACGTTTCGCTCCAGCCCGAACCACGTGGCGCAAAGTCCGGCCCGCACCGAAGTGATGGCTGTCGCTCAGACCCGCTTTTAGTTCCTAGATCCCTCACGAGCTAAAGAGAGCTGCAGTAGTCGGCTCTGGGACGCGCGCGTGTCGTCAACTCCCACAAAGACGCAGTGGTTGAATACGAAAGCGATAGGGTAAATACTCGACCTTTGTTAGAAATCTATCATAACAAAGGAGAGATATCTTGAAAGGCAAACTATCCTTGCTGCTCGGCGGCCTATTAGCCTCGGGGTTAGCCGTCGCTGAGAGTACGCCACCGGGCTTTAATACCCCGATCCCGTCGTCGATCATGACGCCTGACTCGGTAGAGACCTCCATCGGCAGATTGAATTTTTTCGATGGAATTCCAGATCAGAAAACAGTTGAGGCTGTTTATGACAACCTGGACCGAATGCGGGCCACTGAGGCGTTCCTTGAAATGGTGCCCATGGCGTCCGTCGAGGCATTACGTGTGGGAATGGAGTCCATCGGAATTGATGCGGCGAATAAGGTAATGCTTTATGACGGGTTGATGGATTCGAACTCGCTCTTTCTTACAGGCAACACCGATACCGTGTACGCCATTGGCCTATTAAATCTTGAGCGTGATGGGCCGACCGTTGTGGAGATTCCACCGGGTGCGGGTCCGGGCACCGTCAATGACGCCTACTTCCGGTTTGTTATCGATATGGGTGGACCCGGGCCGGATCGCGGCAAAGGCGGTAAATATCTTATTCTGCCGCCGGGGTATGAGGGTGCAGTACCCGAGGGTTACTTCACCGCCGAAAGCACGTCTTACATAAATTGGCTGCCGCTTCGGGGTCTGCTTCAAGGGGGTAAGACCGATGCCCCCAACAAGATGTGGAAAGAAGGACTGAAAATCTATCCGCTCTCACAGAAAGACAACCCACCCAAAATGGAGTTCATCAGCGGAACGGGTCTGGTGGTGAACACCATTCACGCCAACGACGAGACGTTTTTTGAGGAGGTCAATGATGTCATTCAGCGTGAACCGCTTTCATTTCTGGATGATGAGTTGCGAGGCACCCTCGGAAGCATAGGTATGGAGAAGGGCAAAGCCTTCAACCCTGATGCCCGTATGAGAGCGATCCTAAAAGACGCGGTCGCTATCGCTAACGCGACGGCCCGTGCCATCGCTTTTCGTTCGCGATCTGACGGCGTCAAGATATTCGGTGACGACAGCGTTTGGTACAGTGCCTTTGACGGTTTCAATTATCTCTGGCTAAGGAGCGATGGAGCGGGCGGTCGCAATAAAGATGCGCGAACCATGTTCTATTACATCGCGACGGTGAATACGCCCGCGATGGTCCTGGAACTGCCGGGCATTGGATCGCAGTACGCGCTTGCCGCATCGGATTCCAAGGGTGCCAAGAACTTTTGGTCCGTCGTGGTCTATGACCCCCAGACCCGTTCGATGTTGCAGACCAATCAGCCTTATCCTTCGAAGAACGATCAGCGCGATCGTGACATGGTGGTTAATGCTGATGGATCCATTACGTTATGGTTTGGCCCCGAGGCGCCGAAGGGACAGGAGGCGAATTGGATTCAGACGGTCCCGAATAAGAGCTGGTTCACCATTCTCCGCCTTTACGGTCCACTAGAGCCCTGGTTTAAGCGCGAGTGGAAACCGGGCAATATCGAGCTCGTTAATTAAAGCTTTGTAAACCCGGAGATCAGGTGTAAGCCTGGCCTCCGGGGGTCGCCTGCGGCGCTAGAATGGGGGCGCAGCGACCTGACGAGAGACAAAATGCCCATTCAATCCTTACGGTCTGACGCGCCTCGATCCCGCCAGCATGGGGCGATGGAATTCAGCGAGCCCCCGGTGGACCTTGACGTCGTCCGAGAGTACCGCCTGAATCGCCTACGCGAATCGATGCGAGAGCGAGACGTATCGGGCCTACTGCTGTTTGATCAGATCAATACCCGTTATGCAACCGATGCAACCAACATGCAGGTGTGGTGCTCGCATTACGAAACACGGTGTGTTTTTGTGGCTCTTGAGGGGCCTGTCGTACTTTTCGATTATGCGAATCATCCGCATCTCGCTGAAGATCTTCCCGGGGTTGATGATTATCGGGTTATCCCATCTTTTTATTTTTTCTCTGCAGGCTCCCGAACTGAAAACCGGGCAAAAACCTTTGCAGCTGAGATTGCAGATTTGATGCGAACCTATGGCTCAGAAAACGCTCGTCTGGGCGTCGACCGGTTATCTTTTGTGGCCTGCGACGCGCTAAGGGCGGAGGGTCTTTTTCTCGTTGAGGGTGAAGAAATCGCAGAACGGGCCCGGGCGATCAAATCGGCCGAAGAGTTGGATTTGATGCGCGCGTCTATGGCGGTGTGTGAGGCCGGTTGCCTCGCGATGCGGGACGCGCTGGTGCCAGGCATCACCGAGAACGCGCTGTGGGCAAAGCTTCACGAAACAAACATCCGTCTTGGCGGCGA
>RGTL01000123.1 GCA_010025385.1 Gammaproteobacteria bacterium
GCCATGTCATTTCCGGAGCCGATCAGATCAGCGTTCGCCTGAACGATGGCCGGGATTTGGAGGCAACCCTGGTGGGTCAGGATGCCGATGCGGATATCGCCGTTATCCAGATACCCGCCGAAGCGCTTCAGCATGTGGAGATCGGCGACTCCGACAAACTTCGTGTTGGTGATTTTGTTGTTGCCATCGGCAACCCCTTTGGATTGGGACAGACCGCGACATCCGGCATTGTCAGCGCGCTCGGCCGCTCCGGTCTCAACATTGAGGATTACGAGGACTTTATTCAAACCGATGCCTCAATCAACCAAGGCAACTCCGGGGGCGCGCTGGTAAATCTGCGCGGCGAGCTCGTCGGCATCAACACGGCTATCTTGGCTCCTGGCGGGGGCAACATCGGTATCGGATTTGCCATCCCCATCAACATGGCGCAACTGCTGACGCGCCAGATCATTGAGTACGGAGAAGTTCGCAGAGGTCGCCTCGGTGTCATTGCGCAAAATCTATCGCCGGAACTTGCCGAGGCGCTTGGGATCTCCTCCACGAAAGGCGCCGTCATTTCCCAAGTGATGCCGGACACTGCTGCTGAAGCGGCAGGCCTTAAAGAAGGAGACGTAATCATCGCGGTGGATGATCGAGAGATTTCCGATGCGAGCGGCCTTCGCAATACCATCGGTCTTTATCGGGCAGATGATGAGGTCAGCATCCGATTCATTCGAGATGAAAAAGAGTCAACGCTGCGTATTCGGCTCAAGCCGATCGATCCGCCGCAGGGTCAGGGTCTGAAGCTCAGCGCGCGTTTAGAAGGTGTCCGCCTCGAGGACATTGATGATCAGGACGGTACGCAGGGCGAGCGAGGGGTCCGCGTGGCCCAGGTGGAGCAAGGCAGTCCAGCGTTTCAGGCAGGACTGCGCGAAGGTGATCTGATCATCTCTGTGAACAAGCAACCGGTGTACGGCCTCAAGGACGTGGAGCAGTCGATCAGTGAGCGGGACAGCATGCTGCTTTTGAACATCCTGCGTGGCAACTCTGGCCTCTTTATTGTTATCCGGTGAGGTCAATCTGACGATGAAAGAGGCTCTGATCGCACCGTCGATTCTCTCTGCCAATTTTGCCCGGTTGGGAGAGGAGGTGGATCAGGTGCTCGCCTCAGGCGCGGACTGGGTGCACTTTGATGTGATGGATAATCATTTTGTGCCCAACCTAACGATCGGGCCAATGGTGTGTGAAGCGCTGCGCAAGCATGGCGTCTCGGCCCCGATCGATGTGCATCTGATGATAGAGCCAGTGGATCGCATCATCCCGGATTTTGTCGCGGCTGGCGCGACCTACATCACCTTTCACCCGGAAGCGAGTCCGCACATTGACCGAACGTTGCAGCTGATCCGGTCTGAAGGCTGCAAGGCGGGCCTGGTCTTTAATCCCGCCACGCCGCTCACCTATCTCGAACACGTGATCGACAAACTCGACATGATTCTGCTGATGTCAGTGAATCCGGGCTTTGGAGGCCAAAGCTTTATCCCCTCTTCGCTTGAGAAACTACGCAAGGTGCGTCAACGGATCGACGCATCAGGCCGTGACATCCGTCTGGAGATTGATGGCGGCGTCAAAATAGATAACATTGCGGCCATTCGCGAAGCCGGCGCGGATACCTTCGTTGCCGGGTCGGCTATTTTTGGTGCCGCAAAAGAAGATGATCCGAATCGCTACGATTCGGTGATTGCCAAGATGCGAAGCCAGTTGGCTGCGGCGGACGGCTGATTACGTCTTCGGGTTTTCTCTTCTGGTTGGTTCAGCGCTTCATTCGCCGCAGGGATTCCTTTTTGATCTGGACGGGACGCTGGTGGATTCCGCGCCCGATCTTATCGGTGCCTGCAATCGAGTACTGCGGTCGCTCGATCGCGAGCCGGTTTCATTAACCCTTGCTCGGCAATGGATTGGCAATGGGGCGAAACGTCTCGTCGAGCGGGCCCTTGCGGGTTCGTTTGATGGTGAAGCCGATCCTGACCTGCTTGAAAAAGCCTATCGGCTTTTTCAAGCGTTCTATCTTCAAGACGTGTGTGTTGAGAGTCGACCCTATCCGAGTGTGCGCGAGACGCTCGAGAGGCTCCGCGGTGCCAAAAAGCGCCTGGCCTGCGTAACCAATAAACCGTCGGCCTTTACCCTGCCCCTGCTTAAGGCGCTCAGTCTGGAGCATTTTTTTGATCCCGTGGTTAGCGGCGATGACTTAGCGCAGAAAAAGCCGGATCCGATGCCGCTTGAGTATGTAGCCAACACGTGGAAGGTTCGCCCCGATCAGTGTCTGATGGTGGGTGATTCCATCAGTGATTTTTCGGCGGCGAAAGCCTGCCACATGCCGGTGGTGTTGGTTCGTTATGGATATCATCAAGGCCTTGATATCGAGGCATGGGGCGCAGACGCCGTGCTAGACTCGTTTGACGACCTTGCCAACCTGCTTGCGCCAAGTGGATCTGATGGATAGTCGGTTGCGCGGTCGCCCGAAATCTCCCGTCCGAACCGTCGCCCAGTTGCGCCACGAATCCAACTGAAGCCGTAGACTCACCCCTCATGATCTCTCGCGCCGAATACGATCGTCTGGCCCAATCGGGGTACAACCGCATCCCGCTTCACACCGAGGTGCTCGCGGATCTTGATACGCCGGTCAGCGCTTACCTCAAGATGGCCCAGGGACCATACAGTTACCTGTTGGAGTCCGTTCAGGGAGGAGAGAAGTGGGGCCGATACTCGATTATTGGATTGCCTTGCGCCACGGTTATTCGGGTCTCCGGTGACGTGCTGCTGATTGAGCAGGAGGGTCAGGAAACCTATCGGCAGCAGACAGACGATCCGCTCCAGGCCATCCAGAGTATCCATCGCCAGTTCAACGTGCCTGAAATCGCGGGCTTGCCCCGATTTAACGGCGGCCTCGTTGGCTACTTCAGTTACGACACGGTGCGCTTTATTGAGCCGCACCTTGGCGCGGACGACTTGCCCGATCCCATCGGCGCGCCCGACATTGTGCTGATGGTCTCTGACGAGATTGTCGTCTTTGATAACCTGAGCGGGCGGTTACATATCATTGTGCACACCGATCCGGAATCGGACGATGCCTATAACGCCGGCTGCGAACGGCTGGATCAACTGGTGGAGCAGATCGCTGGGCTGTCGGTCAGTCACGGCACGCCCGTGGGGCGTCTCGTTCGCGAGAACGATTTTCGCTCGTCGTTTGCGCGGGATGATTTTGAAGATGCCGTTGAGCGCTGTAAGGAATATATCCAAAGCGGCGATATTTTCCAGGTGGTACTCTCCCAGCGCCTTTCCATCCCTTTTGACGCCGAGCCGGTGACGCTGTATCGAGCGCTTCGCACAGTAAACCCCTCGCCCTACATGTACTTTCTGGATCTCGATGATTTTCAGATCGTCGGCTCGTCGCCCGAGATTCTGGCGCGCCTGGAGGACGGTGAAGTGACCGTGCGACCTATCGCCGGCACTCGCCGTCGCGGCCGCAGCGATGAAGAAGACAAAGCGCTCGAGCAGGAATTGATCTCTGATCCCAAGGAGCTCGCCGAGCACCTGATGCTGGTCGATCTGGGTCGCAACGACGTGGGGCGTATCGCCACGACGGGTACCGTAAAGCTCACGTCAAAAATGCAGGTCGAGCGCTACTCGCACGTGATGCATATTGTTTCCAACGTCACCGGCGAGCTGCAGGATGACCTGGATGCGATTGATGTGCTGCGGGCCACCTTTCCGGCCGGCACGGTCTCGGGCGCCCCGAAGGTGCGGGCTATGGAGATTATTAATGAGCTGGAGCCGGTCAGGCGCGGGATTTATTCAGGTGCCGTAGGCTATATCGGCTGGAACGGCAATATGGATACGGCCATCGCTATTCGTACCGCGGTGATTGCGGACGGTGAGCTTCATATTCAGGCAGGGGCCGGTATTGTGGCCGATTCGATCCCGGCCAACGAATGGCAGGAGACGATGAATAAGGGCCGCGCAATTTTCCGGGCGGTGACTATGGCGATGTCGGGCCTCGACCCGAACGCGCTTGAAGACTGACGACGGTTTCGTTGCCTGTGAGCAGACGGCCTAACGTTCTGCTTCTGTTCAGCGATGAGCATCGTCATGACGCCCTGGGCTGTGCCGATCATGCGCTGGTGAAAACGCCTCACTTGGATGCCCTAGCCGCTTCCGGCACCCGCTTTACTCAAGCCTACACCCCCTCACCTATCTGTGTGCCGGCCCGCGCCAGTCTGGCCACGGGCCAATATGTGCACAAGAACCGCTGCTGGTCCAATGCACAGGCTTACGCGGGCGAGCCGAAAAGCTGGGGGCATCACCTGATATCACAGGGTCACAGCGTCGACGCCATTGGCAAGCTGCATTACCGCGGATCGGATACGAAAAACGGCTTTGAAAAGGAAATGCTGCCGATGTACATCCGCGACGGCATAGGCTGGATCAAGGGCCTGCTTCGTGATCATGAGGCATTTTTTGACGTGTCTTCTTACGTGCGTGAGATTGGTCCCGGTCATGACCGTTACACCGAATATGATCTGGGCGTCACGCGTGCGGCCTGCGATTGGCTGCACCAGAAGGGTGGCCAAACGGAAGCTAAACCCTGGACGCTATTTGTCTCCTGGTTGCGGCCGCACTATCCGCTGATCTGTCCGCCCGAGTTCTACGCGCTCTACCCGCTCGAGAAGATGGATCATGCCCGGTTTACGGAGACAGATGAGCTGCCGTTGCATCCGGTCACGCGAACCCTACGCCGTCATTTCAATTACGACGATGCTTTTGATGAGCAAAGCCGTCAGATTGCCCGAGCGTCTTACTACGGACTGTGCAGTTTTTTGGATGCACAGGTCGGACAGGTTATCGAGGTCCTTAAGGCAACCGGTCAGGCCGACAATACCTTGGTGATCTATACCAGTGACCATGGCGACCACAACGGTGACCGACGCCTCTGGACCAAGATGACGCTCTATGATGAGGCGGCCCGTATTCCGATGATCGTGAGCGGGCCTGGTATTGCCAGGGGACACGAAACCGATGCGCTCGCCTCGTTGGTTGATGTTTATCCCACAGTCATGGAAACCGTGGGAGCCAACAGCGATGCTATTGAACGGCCGGGGCTTTCACTGGCGTCGCTTTCAGCCAGCCCGGTGGCGGATCGAGCGGTTTTGGCCGAGTATCATGACGGCGGATCACCCGTGGGTATGTTCATGCTGAGAACAGGGCGCTGGAAGTACAACTATTACCCCGGTTTCGCACCGGAGCTCTTTGATCTGGACGCTGACCCAGATGAATTGAACGATCTCGCCGAAGATCCCTCTTATGCCGATGATCTGGCTCGCTGCCACCGGGCCCTTACCGGGATCGTTGACCCGGATGCCGCTAATCAAACGGCGTTCGCTGATCAGGCAAGACGCATCGCTGAACTCGGAGGGGTCGAACGCATTATGGCTTCGGAAGAATTCGATCACACGCCAGTACCGCAATGAATCGTATAAGAGTAGCGACTCACTTTTGCATAGCAGGTCCTCACACAAGACCGGCGTGAAAGTTCCGACGAATTTGCTAGAGTACGGACGTTTTTTGAGCGCGGGATTGATGTCATGTTGCTGATGATCTATAAAGGAGATTAGCGCGGTCATGATTATGATTAGGATGATAAGAACCGGCTTTGAATCTTTGTGTTGTTCAGGATCTGCTCCCTTCACGTTTT
This sequence comes from Gammaproteobacteria bacterium, assembly GCA_010025385.1. Lineage (GTDB taxonomy): Bacteria > Pseudomonadota > Gammaproteobacteria > Arenicellales > UBA868 > UBA868. Next base: position 5,729 of record RGTL01000123.1, read on the forward strand.
TGCTTGCGACTAGGCAGCAATGAAGTTGCGTCCACGTTCTCCCTTCAGCGCGTCATCGAGATATGTTTTAAAAGTGGTTGCCGGTATGCCGTAATCTTCGGGTTCTGTGCTGATTGCGAGGTCGCACAAGAATTCCTCCAGCCGATCAGCCCCGTTATGTAGATCGTTGCCAAAAATCTCGCGAAGGGTTTCATCGCAAACGGTATCGGATC
>RGTL01000124.1 GCA_010025385.1 Gammaproteobacteria bacterium
TTGAAACTGCGGCGAACCGTGCAGGAGCGAATGAGCCTGAAGGACGTTGCGGAGATGACCCCTCGGTCCCTCATCAACCCTAAGAGCATCTCGGCGGCAATTGAATACTTTTTCGGGCGTGGCGAACTCTCGCAGGTCGTCGACCAGACCAACCCGCTTTCCATGCTCACCCACGAGCGACGCCTGTCGGCGCTGGGGCCAGGTGGCCTGAACCGGAAGCGGGCTGGTTTTGAGGTTCGCGATGTACACATTTCGCACTACGGGCGGATTTGCCCCATTGAGACACCGGAAGGCACGAACATCGGTCTGATTTCAAGCCTGGCCATCTATTCCGGCGTGGACTCCTATGGGTTTCTGGTGACCCCTTACCGCAAGGTTTCAAAGGGGAAACTCCTTGACGACGTCGTCTGGCTGCGTGCCGATGAAGAACACGAAGCCTATCTGGCACCGGCTGACGCGCCCGTCACCGACGGGAAAGTGCATGGCGAGACCATCGTCGCCCGCCACCGTGGCGATTTCGTGCTCGTCCCCGCTGACAAGATTGAATACATCGACGTTGCCCCCAGCCAAATGGTGGGCGTCTCAGCCGGGCTGATTCCCTTCCTTGAGCACGATGACGCCAACCGGGCATTGATGGGCTCGAACATGCAGCGTCAGGCAGTTCCGTTGCTGGTGGCCGAACCCCCGATTGTTGCCACCGGAATGGAGCGTGATGTGGCTACCAATTCCGGCCTGCTGGTGCGGGCTGCCCGGAAGGGTACCGTCACCTATGTCGATGCTGAAACAATTGAGATCAATGGCAGTGACATCTATAAGCTGCGAAAATATGTCGGCCTCAACGAGCGGACCTGCCAAAACCAAAAGCCGATCGTGCAGTTGGGTCAGAAGGTCGAAAAGGGAGAAGTAATCGCTGACGGTGCCGCCACTCACAAGGGCGAGTTGGCTCTGGGCCGAAACGTGCTCGTCGGCTTCATGGCCTGGGACGGCTTCAACTTTGAAGATGCGATCATCATCAGCGAAGAACTTGTTGAGGCTGATGTCTACACCTCGATCCACATCGAGGAGTACGATATCGAAATCCGTGACACGAAGCTGGGGAGGGAAGAGTTCACTCGAGACATTCCCAATGTCGGCGAGCGGGCCTTGCATAACCTGGATGAGGGTGGGATCGTCCGGATCGGCACCTACGTCCGTCCCGGAGACATTCTGGTTGGCAAGGTCTCGCCAAAGAGCAAAACAGAACTGACCCCCGAAGAGAAATTGCTGCATGCGATTTTCGGACGAGCCGGCGAAGATGTGAAGAATGACTCGCTCGAGGTTCCCTCGGGTGTTGAAGGCATCGTCATCGCCACCGAAAAATTTGCTCGGCAGATGAGCCTGTCGGAGGAGGAGCGACGCGACTTCCAGAAGCGGGTCAAGGACGCCGAAACAGAGGGCAACCTGCTCATCGCTGAGGCATTCGGCGGACTGGTAGCTGAAATCGAAAAGGTGCTGCAAAAGCCATTGGCTGCCGCCGATGGCAGCCCGCTGGTCCGCAATCAGGATCACAAAGTGGTCGCTGAACGGGCTGCCGTTTTCAACCTTGAAGAACTCGATATCCGATCACCGCAACGGAAGTCGGATATTGAGAAGCTTTACAAGACCCTTTGGCCTGCCGTTGAAGAGGCAATCGACGCCAAGGAGCGTCGGCTCAACAGCATGAAGCGGGGCGACGAGCTTCGTCCCGGTGTGCTCCAAATGGTGAAGGTCTATGTCGCCGCAAAACGGGTGATCTCCGTCGGTGACAAAATGGCTGGCCGCCATGGCAACAAGGGAGTGATCGCCAAAATCCTGCCGAAGGAGGACATGCCCTTCCTGGCCGATGGCACCCCGGTACAGATCATGCTCAACCCGCTCGGTGTACCAAGCCGAATGAACGTTGGCCAGATTCTCGAGACCCACCTCGGCTGGGCCGGAAAGATGCTCGGCTTCCAGGCCGTCACGCCGGTCTTCGACGGCGCGAGCGAGGAGGAGATCAACCAGATGCTTGCCGATGCCGGGTTGCCCCCGCATGGTAAGGCACAACTGTTTGACGGTCGCACCGGTGAGCCACTCGAACAAGAGACGACCGTTGGCTACATCTACATGCTGAAGCTGCACCATCTCGTTGACGACAAGGTTCACGCCCGCTCAACCGGTCCCTACTCGCTCATCACCCAGCAGCCACTCGGTGGGAAGGCCCGCTTCGGAGGCCAGCGGTTTGGCGAGATGGAAGTCTGGGCACTTGAGGCATATGGAGCAGCTTACATTCTGCAGGAACTCCTCACCGTCAAGAGTGATGACGTTGAGGGCCGGACAAAGATCTATGAAAGCATGGTCAAGGGCGAAAACACACTCGAGGCTGGCACGCCGGCGAGCTTTGACGTCTTGACCAATGAAATCCGAGGCCTCGCCCTCAACATGCAGCTTGAAAAGCGTCGGGTGTAATGCCCTTTGAACCACCGGTTGGCCAAGCCATGTTGCCTGGCAACCGTTCATTTCCGTTTCCACCAGTCCATCCGCCCGCCGACCCCAGCATCATTTTCCCAGGGAGATCTCTCCGTGAGCATCGGTGAAGCCACCTACGATCGCGTCAATGACTACTCGGCCGTCAAGATCAGCCTGGCGCGTCCCCACGACATCCGCAGTTGGTCCTTCGGTGAAGTAAAGAAGCCCGAGACGATCAACTATCGCACCTACCGTCCCGAAAAGGATGGCCTGATGTGCGAGAAAATCTTTGGCCCGGAAAAAGACTGGGAATGCTCATGCGGCAAGTACCGCGGCATGAAATACAAGGGGATGATCTGCGATCGCTGTGGCGTCAAGGTCACCCACAGCCGGGTTCGCCGCAAGCGAATGGGCCATATTGAACTGGCCGCGCCCGTGGTCCATATCTGGTTCTTCAAGGCAATGCCCAGCCGGCTTGGTGCCTTGCTCGACATGAAGACGACCAGCCTGGAGAAAGTGATCTACTTCCAGGACTACGTCGTCCTCGACCCCAAGGACACGCCGCTGAAGAAGCAGCAACTGCTGTCTGAGGAGGAATGCCGCCAGGCCCGCGAGGAGTACGGCGAAACTGCATTTGAAGCTGAAATGGGTGCCGAGGCGGTTCGCAAACTGCTGCTTGGCCTTGAACTCGTTGAACTGTCGAAGGAATTGCGCGAGGAACTCGCCACCACCGGTTCAAAGCAAAAGAAGAAGGACCTGGTGAATCGGCTCAAGATTGTCGAGGCGATCCGTGACAGCGAGAACAAGCCCGAGTGGATGGTGCTGGATGTGATCCCCGTGATCCCACCCGACCTGCGTCCGCTCGTGATGCTTGACAGCGGCAATTTTGCCACCAGTGATCTTAATGACCTCTATCGGCGAATTATCAACCGAAACAATCGGCTGAAGAAGTTGGTCGATCTCAATGCGCCCGAGGTGATCATCCGCAACGAAAAGCGGATGCTCCAGCAATCAGTCGACGCCCTCTTCGATAACAATCGCTGCAAGCGGCCCGTGCTCGCCTCCAGCAACCGGCCGCTCAAGAGCCTGACGGACATGATCAAGGGCAAGCAGGGCCGATTCCGAGAGAACCTGTTGGGCAAGCGAGTCGATTACTCGGCCCGAAGTGTGATTGTCGTCGGCCCCACACTGCGGCTCCATCAGTGCGGTCTACCGAAGAAGATCGCCCTTGAGCTTTACCAGCCTTTCATCATCCGCCGACTCAAGGACCTCGGTCATGCCGACACGATCAAGAGTGCCAAAAAGATGCTCGAGCGAAAGGACGCCGAGGTCTGGGACATTCTGGAAGAGGTCATTCATAACCACCCGGTCCTCCTGAATCGTGCTCCAACCCTCCACCGAATGGGGATTCAGGCCTTTGAGCCGGTCTTGGTTGAAGGCCATGCCATCAAGCTGCATCCCCTTGTTTGTAAGGGCTTCAACGCTGACTTTGACGGCGACCAGATGGCAGTCCATCTGCCGTTGTCGATCGAAGCCCAGGTTGAGGCGCATACCCTGATGCTGGCAACCAACAACATCTTTAGCCCCGCCAACGGCGCCCCGATTATCTCGCCGTCACAGGACGTGGTGATGGGCTGCTATTACCTGACAATGTCAGTGCCGGGTCGGCGGGGCGAGGGGATGGCGTTCAGGAACTTTGCCGAGGTCGAACTTGCTCATTCCCTGAGAAAAGTCGACACGCATGCAAAGATCAAAGTAAAGCTGCCTGAAAATCGACAACTCAAGACGGACGACGACTCAAACTCCGAACCTGGGGCAGTCATTGAGACCACGGCCGGCCGCGTGCTGTTTAATTCGATCCTGCCAGAAGGCATGCTCTTCTACAACATTCCGATGCGGTCGAGCGAATTGGCCCGCGTCATCTCTGACTGTTACCAGTTGCTTGGCCGTCGCAAGACGATCGATCTGCTCGACAACATGAACCGTGTTGGGTTTAGTTGGAGTACCCGTAGCGGACTGTCGTTCGCGACCGATGACCTGATCACCCCTGAAAGCAAACTCAAAATCATCGGTGACGCCGAGAAAGCGGTGTTGAAAATTCTCAAGCTCTACCAGCGAGGCGTGATCACTGACGGCGAGCGGTACAACCAGGTGCTCGACACTTGGACCCATGCTCGCGAGCAGATCACCAAGGAGATGATGGCCGAACTTGAGCAGGACACCGATGCTCGGGATGCCCGTCGGAGTGGCTATGTCAATCCGATCTACCTCATGGCCCATTCGGGAGCTCGAGGTGGTGTCGAACAGATCCGCCAGCTAGCCGGCATGCGAGGGCTGATGGCGAAGCCCTCGGGCAAGATTATCGAGACGCCGATCAAGGCAAACTTCCGTGAGGGGCTGACGGTGCTGGAGTATTTCAGTTCCACTCACGGTGCCCGAAAGGGTCTCGCTGATACGGCGTTGAAGACCGCTGATTCAGGCTACCTGACCCGGAAACTGGCAGACGTGGCTCAAAACGTGGTGGTAACAATGCACGACTGCGGTACCACGCAGGGCATTGAGAAGACCGTCATCTACCGCGGCGAGAAGGTCGAGGTGAATCTGGCCGACAGCATTCGTGGCCGTGTCAGCCGGACCAATATCGCCAACCCGATCACCAACGAAGTGGTCGTTCAAGAAGACGAACTGATTACGCCCAAGGCTGCCCGACAGGTAGAGGCGTTGGGGCTGGAAAAAATCCAGGTCCGCAGTGCCCTGACTTGTGAAGCTCCCCTGGGTGTCTGCCGGCTCTGCTACGGCATGGATCTCTCAACCGGCTCACTGGTGGAAGAGGGAATGGCTGTTGGCATCATTGCTGCCCAGAGCATTGGTGAACCTGGCACGCAGCTGACGATGCGGACCTTCCATATCGGTGGCGTCGGACAGCGGGCAGTCGAAGAGAACGAGTACCGGGCCAAGCGGGCTGGCACCGCCAAGTTCACGAGGCTGCGAACAGTGCAGAACGAAGAGGGTGAGGAGATCGTCCTCGCTCGTAATGGTGAAATTGCCATCATCAACGAAAAGGGTCAGGAAGTCGACAAATTTGAGATACCGGCCGGTGCAATCCTGAAGGTGGCTGAAAATGATCAGGTGAAGCAGGGAGCGGTGCTGGTCCAGTGGGACCCGCACTCGATTCCGATTCTGTCGGAGGTTGCTGGTAAGGTTCGATATGAGGATGTCGTCGAGGGTGAAACCCTGCGAGTCGAAAAGGACCCCAGTGGTCACATTCGCCGGATGATCATGGAGCACAAGGGGGTCTACCATCCCCAGGTTGTGCTCGAGGACGATACCGGCAAGATCCTCGATTTCTACTACCTGCCCGAAAAGGCCTACATCGAGGTGGAGGTTGGCGAAAAGGTCGCGGCCGGTCATGTG
>RGTL01000125.1 GCA_010025385.1 Gammaproteobacteria bacterium
GTCGTTATGACTTGATGGCTAGTCGGTCGGTGTCATTCAGTCTTTTGACGCGATAAGGTGAACGTCGCGTTGCGGGAAGGGGATTGAAATACCGGCGGCATCCAGCCAGAGTTTACTGTTCTTGTTCAGGTCAAACTTTAGCGCCCAGAAGTCCTCTCTCACGCTCCAGCACCGCAGGTTCAGATCGACCGAAGACTCACCAAGAGCGGTCACCATAACCTGCGGCTCCGGGTCGGACAGCACCCTCGAATCGGCGCGCAGTTTTTCGAGCAGCAGCGCCATGGCTTTTTCGACATCGTCTTCGTAGGCAATGCCAACAGGGATATCCAGTCGCCGAGTCGGCAGACGGGTGTAATTCAGGATTGAGGTGTTCCAGAGCGCGCTGTTGGGAACGGAAAGATAAATGCCGTCGAAGGTAGTCATGTCTGTGGTAAACAGACCGATCTCATCAACCGTGCCCGCCGTGCCGCCGGCATCAATGTAATCGCCCACCTTAAAGGGTCGTAAGATCAAAAGCATGATCCCGGCCGCAATGTTCTGAAGCGTGCCCTGAAGCGCAAGACCAATAGCAAGACCCGCCGCACCCAAAACGGCGATGATGGATGTGGTCTGGATGCCAAGGCGCGCCAACACCGCGACCAGCGTGATCGCGATAATGGCGTAGCGGAGTTTTTTGGCGCGGCCGGCAAGCCACCAGCCAAAGACGAGCGTGGCGATTCCGGCCAATAGATCGAAACCGTATTCCGTCGCCAGCACGAGGATGGCATCCCAGTTTTTTGAGAGCTCTTCTTGCATGCGCCTAGTGTACAGGTTTACCAATTAGCCAAAAAGTCGACGACCCGAAAGTCAATGAACATGCCTTGGGCTTATCGTCGACTGCAACAGCAAATGCTCTAGAATCAAGCGGCAACACAAGGATTAATTTCGATGGATCAGTGGAAAGATAAGGTGGCCGTAGTCACTGGCGCCTCCAGCGGTATCGGCAGGGCCGTGGCGTTTGCGCTCCTCGAGCAGGGGATGCGGGTTGCGGTTTGTGCCCGTCGACTGGAGAAGATAGAAACCATCGGTGAGGAAGCGGGGCATCCCGAGCGCTTTTTTGCCAAACGAGTGGATCTTCGCAACGAGGGTGAAGTCCATTCATTTTTTGCGGATGTGAAGAATCACTGGCAGCCGGTGCATGTGCTCATCAATAATGCGGGTCTCGGTTACGCTGGCACGCTGGATTCTCAGCCCGTCAGCGAATGGCGCGAAATGCTGGAGCTTAATGTCATCACGCTGAGCCTTTGCACCCAAGTTGCGCTTACGCAGATGAGCGAGCATGACCAAGACAGCCACATCGTTCATCTTGGCTCGATGAGTGGGCATCGGGTTCCGGCAAAATCAAATGGCATGTATGCGGCAAGCAAATATGCGGTTCGAGCGCTCACTGAGTCTTTACGTCAGGAGTTGCACGAGACAGGCCGGCCCGTTCGGGTCTCAAGTATCAGCCCCGGATTAGTGGAGACCGGCTTTGCTGAGCGCTACTCAGGGAGCGCAGAGGCTGCTAAAAAAACCTATCGCGCGCTTCATTGCCTTCAGAGTGAGGACATAGCGAGTGCCGTTTTATACGTGCTTTCGCAGCCTGCCCATGTCCAGGTGCACGATGTATTGATTCGACCTAAAAACCAGGCCCTGTGAGAGCGGGAAGACTTAATTTATGACAGAGATTTATAAAGCATCGGACCTGACAAAAGCCTTAGAGCTTCCAAGGATGGGCTCGGCCTTTCTGAATGCCGAGAACATGGCCTGGCAGGAAAGTGAAGAGGGAGGGTTTCTTCTGAAACCCCTGGTTGAAGATGAGAAGGCCGGCATTCGCACCTGGCTGATGAAAGTCGAGGCCGGGGCCTTCTCTGAACTTCATGCCCACGAGGAATACGAGCAGGTGTACGTGCTGTCAGGCTCTTTTTATGATCAGGATCGTGAGTATCACGCCGGGGATTTTATCGTCCGGGCGCCTGGCGCCATGCATACCGCGGGATCGCGTGACGGGGCGCTGATGTTGCTTGTTTACTCTCCGGCTGCAGTCTAGACGACGCTTAACCATTCGACTTCATCTTTTTTCGAGCGCTCTAGAGTTTGAGCGCAAGAGCGGTAGCCTCACTGATTGCCACCTCAACGGTTCGGGGTGCGCGGCAGTCTCCAATGGAGTGCGTTTCGCCCGTAAGCGCTCTGGTGCCATCGATTAGAGCGTCATTCGCCTTAGCACCAGACCAGTCCACAATCAGGTCAATCCCTGCTCGGTGAGCCTCGCGTCCATCAAATACGTTCTGCAAAACCACTTGATCACTGTTAATCGTCTTGAGAATGTGCGCAGCCAGAAAACGACAGCCTTTCTCGCCCAGACGTTGATACCACGGCGTTCGGTTAGTGGGGTCCAGATCGGCCGCAACAGCGATATCCGAGGTGATGATCTCCAAATCAACTCCGGCGGCAAGCAGCATCTCGGCAGCGGTTAGCCCCGCCTGACCCCGGCCCTCGTTAAGGATGAGCGCCTTTTTGGCGCGCGGATAATCAGCATTGAGGATCTGATGTGGCGAGACGATCGGGATCGGATTCGAGGCGCTAAATTGTCGACAATGATCCAGACCGCCGGTTGCGATCACTATTACCTGCGCACCCAGTCGATCAATGCTTTCATGGTCCATGAGCCGGTGATAGAAAACCGGCACCTTGAGTCGAGCGAGCTCATCGATACGCCAATCGATGACCCGGGCAAGTTCCTTTCGCGAAGGTGCACGAGCCCAAAGCGCGAGCTGCCCACCGGGTGTATCGGATGCCTCAAAGACCTCCACGTGATGTCCGCGTTCTGCCGCGATGCGTGCACACTCAAGACCTGCGGGCCCGGCGCCGATGATGGCAATTCGTTTTGGCGTGAGGGCCGGGTCAAGCGTTGCATCGGGCGTATGCACAAGGGCATTTTGAATACAGCGAATCGGCTTGCCCGCATAGCGATTGGCGATACAGACGTTGGCGCCGGCACAAATCCTGATATTGCTTTTCACCTGCCCCTTGAGTTTAGGCAGGATCTGCGGGTCGCAAATATGAGCGCGAGTCATGCCGACCATATCGGCCTGACCGCGAGCGAGAATATCCTCCGCATGTGCCGGGTCAACGATTCGACCGACCGCAAATACGGGAATATCGACGACTTCACGAATAGCGCTAGCGAGGTGAACGAAGGTGCCGTGTGGTGTTGGCGTAGGCGCCCAGTGCTTGCTTCGTCCCAGATGGGAGATATTGGTATGCGCAATGATATTTATGTAATTGATCAGCCCGGAGTCGGCGAGACGCAGGCAGATGATCTTCATCTGCTCAAGGTCTAAACCGCCCGGTTCAAATTCATCGCCCGGAAGGCGAACGCCCAGCACCTTGTCCTTGCCCAGAACGGCTCGCACAGACTCCAGCAGATTCATCAGAAAGCGAAGCCGGTTTTCCAGTGAGCCGCCATAGTCATCCTTGCGATGATTGGTCAGGGGCGATAGAAAAGCCTGGGGCAGGTATCCAAATGCACCGAGTATTTCGATCCCATCCATGTTGCCCGCGATGGCCCGCCGGGCGCCCTTGGCATGCGCCTCGATGACCTCGAGAATCTCTGAGCGCGTCATTTCATGGGAGATGTTGCCGGTGGTTTCCGATCGAACGGCTGAAGCCGACCAGCTCTCTCGACCTGGCTGATTAATGAGGACCGTGCCAGCGCTGTGTGCCAGTTGCGCCAGGATGCGCCCCCCTTCAGCGTGAACGGCATCGCTCAGGGTTTGGTAGCCCGGAATAATGCTGTCATCGAGATTCCACAGACCGTCTGAGCCCGTGCTCAAAAGACCCGACGGATGAACGGGCGTACCGCCCGTGATCTGAAGGCCAACGCCGTTTTTGGCGTAGTTGCGATGATAAGCAACATACTGTTTGCCCGGCTTATTGTTCTCGGCAAAGCCGGGCACATGGGCGGAGATCAATACCCGATTCCGAACGGAGAGGGGACCTATCTCAAGGGGCGAAAAGAGATATGGAAAGTGGCTCATGGTGATTAGAAATTAGCCGGGCTTGAGTTGCATTTATCACTGAGAATCATAAGTGGCGTCCAATTGTTGAACATGGGAGGGTACTGCTTTCTGTAGAGGTTTTGGTTTAGGAAGCAATACGCTACAGTTCAGCTCCAGTGGAAAGGGGTCTGAGTCGAGAACAAAAACCAATGTACACGTTTATTGAGCGCTCATGTTGCCCTGTATGCGGCGGGGTTGAACATAAAGAACTTTATGCCGAGCCCTTTGCGACTGGCGCAACTTGGGAATTTCTAAAGGACTACTACGAAAATCGGCTCGATATCACTCAGATGGGCGAAGCGCGGTACGTGTTGTTACGGTGCGCAGCATGTAAGTTGATCTACCAGCGCTTTGTACTTGCTGAAGAGGGGCTATCTGACCTGTACGAACGGGCAATAGACCCCCAAGCCTCGCTGGCGAAACGTACCGATGCGGATGAGTCTTACGCGAGGGGCCTGTGGGTTGATTCTGGCTACGTGATGCGCTTTTTTTCCGAAAGAAGACCCGAACAGCTGGACGTGCTTGATTTCGGCATGGGATGGGGTCATTGGTGTGTTGGCGCGAAACGCCATGGATACAACGTGTTTGGCGCGGAGCTGTCAGAGGTTCGGAAAGACTACGCCCTGCAAAACGGAGTAAAGCTCTGCGCCCCGCTCGAGAAAGACAATGATCAACTATTTGACTTTATCAATACGGATCAAGTGGTCGAGCATTTGACCGACCCTCTAAAGATTCTTTCGTCTCTCGCTCAAAAACTCAGAAAGGGCGGCGTGATAAAAATCTTCGTACCGAATTCTCCTGTTGACTATCGCGCGATCAAAGCCGGTAGGTGGCGGCCGGCAAAAGACGCTTTTCATCCCCTTGAGCATGTGAACGGATTCAATCGCTTTAGTATTGATGTTTTGGCAAGGAGAGCCGGTCTTCGCGCATTAACATTGGCTGAGATGGTCAAGGCCAAAGGTATTAGAGGCCTTATGGCCTGGACCCGTCGCGCAATGGGAGACCCAAACTGGTATTTCAGGCGAGACTGAAAGGGATCGAATCGCGCAGTGAACCTGGCGCAGCAACGTCAGGTGGTGGGAAAGCGAGCTCGTTTTTCAAGCTCGTAAATCGGCATCGAGTTTCTTACGTAACTCTTTTCAGCGGCTGAGGCCGGATGATGATCCCAGGCTACTCCTTGCTGACGCATGACGGTCTTAAGAAACGCGCGTCGGCGCTGGCTTTCCAGAACCCTCTCGGTAAGGGCCGCAATGTCGTAGCGGCTCTCAATTTCCGACTGAAGCGCGCTCGCGTCGTTTGAAAAATGCGTTTGCGCAGCAAGATTGGTTGTCTCGAGTGGATCGCTCTTGAGGTCGACGAGTTTCATGCCGTCGGTCCTTGAATAGACACCCTTCATTTGACCGCGCCTCACCATAAAGATGGGCGTATCTGTGCCTTCAGCAAAGTATTCACCTAATGCCTCGTCATGCCCGTCGTCGCCGTGAAGATGCGGCAAGAGTGACCGCCCATCGATCGGCGTTGGAAAGTCAAAATCCTTTTCGTCAGAGGCGAGATCAACAAGGGTAGGAAGCAAATCAACCAGCGATACGGCCTGGGACACTCGCTTGGGCGCAAAACGGCTTGGAAAATGCACGATAAGCGGCACCCTGGCGGAGTGATCCAGAAACGACATCTTGAACCACATGCCGCGCTCGCCCAGCATATCGCCGT
>RGTL01000126.1 GCA_010025385.1 Gammaproteobacteria bacterium
AACTCCCCGCTGCCGAATTTATGCTGGAAAAATTCCGCCGCGCCCCCGATCAGCACGCCCTCGCCACGCCCAGCGGCAAGATCGAAATCTTCTCGCAGACCGTGGCGAGCTTTAATTATGACGATTGTGGGGGCCACCCTCGTTGGTATGACCGCGACGAGTGGTTAGGTGGCATGCCATCTCCCTACCCGCTGCATCTGGTTTCCAATCAACCTAAACACAAGCTGCACAGCCAGTTTGATCATGGCCGGACGAGCCGGGCCGGGAAAATTGCCGGTCGCGAGACCGCGCGTATGAACCCTACCGATGCGAGAGCCCGGAGTCTCGAGTCAGGTCAAGTCATCAAGATTTTTAACGCCCGCGGCAGCTGTCTGGCGGGACTCACTCTCTCAGAAGATGTGATGCCTGGCGTGATTGAACTGCCAACGGGCGCCTGGTTCGATCCGCAGCAGGTGGACGGAGAAGCGCTCGAGGTGCACGGCAATCCAAACGTACTGACTCCCGATATCGGCACCTCGAAACTCGCCCAAGGCTGCTCTGCGCATACCTGTATGGTGGAAGTCACCGCCTTCGTCGGTCAGTTACCGCGGATCGCGGCGTTCTCTCAACCCCATCAGATGGATGCCCAACCTGCCGAGATTGGCAACTGATAAGTATGTCAGCGGTTCGGCCCCCATACGCCGATCATTAATCGCTGCTCTGTGAAGCAGGTTGTCTAATCGATCAACTGCTTCGCGGTGCCCATCAGAATATAAACCGTTGCGCCTACGACGCTGACCACCCCTGCCAGCAACAAAACCGAATCATATGATCCCGTGGTATCAACCAGCCAGCCTGCGGTGGCAACGCCGATGATGCCCGGCAAAGTTCCCAAAGTGTTCATTACACCGAACAACACACCGCCAAAACGCGGCGCGATATCCAACACGTTGGGAGCAGAACCAGAATAGGCAAACGCCAACAGGCCAAGCGCCCCTGAGAGCGATAGCAATGCCATATCGGGGGTGGTAACAGTGCGCGTGATAAATAGAAAGAACGCTGATCCTAGCAGACCAATACTTTGCATCAGCTTGCGAACAGTCGTGATGTCCCAGTTTCGCGCGATGAGGCTATCGGCGATCCAGCCCGCCACGTTCATCATGATAAACATCACTGCCCAAGGCGCCATGGTGTAGACACCGGCGCTGCTGATATCCAAGCCATGTTCCGAAGCAAAGTAACTTGGCATCCAACTCAAAAACACATATAGGCTCCAGCTGGTGCAGAAGAATGTAATGAGTAGCGCCCACACCTGGGGCAAGGTGCACAGCTGTCGCCAGGGAATTGTCGTGCGCCCCTCGGTCGGGGTGCTACTCGCCAGCAGCGCCTTCTCCTCTGCAGAAATGCGGGGGTGCGACTCGGGGCCCTCGTAGATATTTCGTTGGAGCCACATGGCGTACATAAGGCCCACCGCCCCAAATACGTAGAAGATCGCCTGCCAGCCAAATTTGGCTACCGCAAAACCGGTAATAACCAGAGCCCCAATGGTGCCCGCAATAGCCGCACTGGAATAGATTGCCACCGCCCGCGAGCGCTCATTCTCCGGGATCCAGCGTCCGTAAAGGCTCAGTACCGCGGGACTCAGGGGAGCTTCGCCCAGACCTAATCCGATCCTTACCAAAATCAGCATCGCAAAGGAGGCAGAGGCAGCGATGGGTGTCAGCACCGTAAAGACCGACCATGCCACCAACGACCAAAGCATGACGCGTTTGCCGCCGTACTTGTCGGCCAGTACCCCCCCCACGATCTGCATCGCCATATACCCGATGAAAAAAGAGGACAACACGAGGCCTTTTTCGGTCTCTGACCAGCCCAATGATTCCTGCATGGCGATGGCGGCCACCGAAATATTCACCCGGTCGAGGTAGGCAATAAACATGGCTACAAAGCTTGCCAGTACGAGACTGTGTCGCTTCTGCCAGCCAGATGTCTTGATCGCGTCCGTCATTATTATCTCTCTTTAGATTCAGCAACCGCGCAGACCTAGTGTACATAGGAACCTCGTCGCCAAAGCGCCTGCACCACTGAGTAAAGATATCAATTTCTGCAAATAACCCGTCATCCATCACACCGCAATTGCGAATGCGGCGTTCGGTGTTCATCCTTATTGGATCGACGCTTTGGATTGTCTTGTGATGAACGCGCCAGATCTATTCTCAAAAACCTATGCAGAGGCCAGAAGTCGCTTTATCGAGGCGGCGTCCGCCCACGGCTTTGAAGTGACCTCCGAGGTTCTTCCCATAGAGGGCCCGGCTGGTGAGGAGCTTGCAATGGATTTTGCGGTGGGTGGTCCGGCAGATGCCGCATCGGCGCTGGTTGTGATCAGTGGCACCCACGGTCCCGAGGGATACACGGGCTCAGCCTGCCAACTCGGTTTTCTGGAGTCTTCCGACTTGCGCAATCTGTTCTCGACTCATCGCGTGGTGCTGGTGCATGCCCACAATCCCTTTGGCTTTGCCTGGATGCGACGCACTACCGAGGGCAACGTTGACCTCAACCGCAACTACGTGGATTTCAATAGCAGCTTGCGCGGCAACCCCGAATATGACCGTCTTCATCGCGCCTTTGTCCCCGAAGAATTGAATGATCCGGACGCAGCGCGAACGCTTGCCGAGTATCAGGAGCAGCATGGTGCCGTTGCTTACATGGCCGCCATGTTGGGCGGACAGCGCACCCATGCCGACGGCCTGTTTTATGGAGACACCAAACCCAGCTGGTCCAGAGAGACCATGGTCGCCGGCCTGCAAAAGCATCTCTCCGAGCAGCAGCGGGTCGTGATCATCGATATCCATACGGGCCTCGGCCCCTACGGCGTCCCGTATCTGGTGCACGGGTACCCGGCGGAGGACTCGCGCTTCGGTGTGATGGCGGAGATCTTCGGTGAGGTGATGCGATCCACCGCGGTGAAAGAAGAATTTGACGAAGACCTGCCGGTCGATCCGGAAGGGCCCATTGTGTTGGCTATGGATTGGGTTCTCCCCGGTAAAGAAACCTTCGCCTACGTGATTGAATATGGGACCTATCCACCCAAGGATGTTCTCGGCGCCCATATCGCTGATAACTGGCTTCATGCCTACGGCGATTTGAAATCAGATCAGGGCAAGGCGATCAAAGCCGAGCTGCGCCGTGTGATGTACCCCGAATTCGACGACTGGAAAACGATGATTTGGGATGAAGCCGTCGATGCGCTGAAAAAATCCGCTCAAGTGCTGGATTATTGAGCAGTCACTCCCAAGCCACTTAAAATCTGAGCCTTCGCGCTCTCGGCGAGGGCCCTACCGTCGAGCGCGCCAGAGAAACGGTACCACTCGAGCAACATGCCATCTGTGAGCGCAACCAGTACCGCGGCACGCTCCCGCACGGCGACCCGGTTATCGAACAACCCACGCGCTTGCCCATCGCGGGTAATCCGCGCCATCTCATCGTGATACCGGTCATACATTCGCTTCAGGTGCGCAGCGACCTCGGCATCTTTGCCCATCGCCTGCAGGGAGACGAGTATCGGCAGAACCAGCAGTTCTTGGTTCTCTGCGCCCGTTTCGGCACACCAATCGACAAACATTTCGAGTTGCTTAATCGGGTTCTCACCACTTGATTTCAGTTGCGAAAAAATCTCTGCGTAAAGCTGCTCGGCATCATCGAGGAGCGCATGTAGCAACGCGGCCTTGCCTTTGAAATAAAAATAGACCGCTCCCTTCGTCAGGCCCGCCTCGGCGGCGATGGTGTCGATCGTTGCGTTTTCGTAACCCTTGGATACGAATAGCTGCAGTGCTGCCGACAGTACCTGTTGAATACTGTGCTCTCTGCGCTCTTCATTGCTCCTTCTGGCGGGTTGCATTGATCAGCGCTCCCCCGTCCGTCGCTCGCTGGGACAAGCGCCAAACCACTTACGATAGCTCCTGGCAAAGTTGCTACAGTCGCTGAACCCCAGCTGGTAGGAGATTTCATTAATCGAAATATCGGAATAAGAGACAAGCTCTGCTGCGAGTTCCTGCCGCGTCTTGAGTAGAATCTGGTGGTGACTCAATCCCTCTTCCCGCAACGCTGTAGCCAGTCGTCTCTCTTCTAATCCCAACCAGTGAGCGACGTCGGCGCGGGCATAGTTACCCGCCGGAAGGAGATCAAAAAAAGCCATGCGAATCTGCGTCTCCAAGTCTACCGAACCCATCTGATTGAGATGATCAAACACTTGCCGTTCACTGCGCCGTGCCAACTCGGCATTACCACCGGCCAAGGGCGTGTCGAGGGTCTCTGCGTCAAAGCACAAGGCATCAAGATCGCTACCGAACTCTAGGGGGCAACGAAAATAATGTCGATAATCCTCCACGAAACCAAGCGGTGCCGGAGACGAAAACTTCACCGCCTTGGGAACAAAGCTGGGTGAGGAAACCATCCTCAGCATCCGAACCCAAGTGGCGGCCCAGCCCGAAATACGCACCAAATGTGCATTGGGGCTGTCGTCAGTCTCTCTGTGGCAGTGATAGATCAGCCTGGCTGAGTCACCCTGAACGTCAAACGTCACCGACTTGTTGGTTGCGACCCAAGGATAATAGCGCGCAAGGCGGAGACAGAACTGTCTCAAGGTGGGCGAAGAGATCAACATCAAGCCATAAGAATGGTATGTCGTCGCGTGGATGTTTTCCCCAAATTTCAACCCAAACAACGGCCCAAGTTCGGAGCTGACGGCGCGGGAAATCAGCTGTGACAGCGAATTGATTGGCACGCGCTCGTAGCTGTGGCTCAGCGAGTCAGGTGCGACACCCGCATCGAGAAGGATATTTTTTGTCTCTAAACCGAGCTTGTCCAGTGTCAAAGCAATGCCCTGAATACTACTCATAGAAACCGAATCTGTACCGCCTGCCGATCCCAATGCTGATAAGCCTTTCATCTCATCCCCTTTTATTTTTCTTATGGTGAAATTAATTCAACCATACAGGTGGTGGTTTGTCCGCGCTCACTCTCGCACCACAGTTCCAGTGTGGACATGAGCCCCTGATCACTGGTTTCTACCGCAGCCACCTTGCCTTTGAAGATCAGCGTATCGCCCACGACATTAAAGTTAAGCATCTTCATGGGACCCATTTTCTTTAATCGAGCCCGTGGCCCTGCCCAATCGCGCACCTGGCGCTCAAACATGCCCATCAGAAAAAAAGTGTTGGCAAAGGCGTCGGATGCCCCCGCCGTTCTGGCGATGGACCCATCGTGATGCATGAGCGAAAAATCCCGGTTAGCACCGGCTTCCATCACGAGGCGCTGCAAGGTGATCGGAATACTGATCTCGGGCAGATGCTCGCCAACAACGGGAACCAGTGGGCCGCTATTCGTCATGGCCCGCCTCGTCATCACCGACGTAAAAGCGAAAAATATCAAGCGTCGCGACGGCAACTACCTCGCCCGTCTGCTTGGTGTAGGTATCCTCCTGCCGTAAAAACGCACCCGGTCCGACCTTCAGTGTCTTGCGTTGGATATCAATCAAGCGGCTGGTACAGGTCACCA
The DNA here is from genome assembly GCA_010025385.1 of Gammaproteobacteria bacterium. Classification (GTDB taxonomy): domain Bacteria; phylum Pseudomonadota; class Gammaproteobacteria; order Arenicellales; family UBA868; genus UBA868. The sequence continues at coordinate 5,536 of RGTL01000126.1, forward strand.
TGTCACCCGGGTAAAGAGACTCCTCAAAGGTAATTTCCATACTGGTTGCGAAGCTTTTGTTACAGGGCGCAGGGACATTAAAAATGACGGGGATCTGAATCTGTGTCGGCTCATCGTTGATCGACTGGTTGGGGTCACCGGGTGACCAATACGCCGCAACACCATAGGTGAACACCATAGATGCCGGGGCGACCACGTCATGGAGGCCCACCGCCTTTGCTGCGTCTGCGTCCGTGTGAATGGCGC